>DATEDS010000040.1:0-12448 GCA_035281565.1 Gemmatimonadota bacterium | reverse complement strand
GCCGTGAAATTGGGCTCGATCCCGTGGACCGAGATCACGAACCAGTTCGTCCATTCAGCGATTTTCTCGAACAGCCGACCGATCGCCGCATCCGTGCGCGTCGCGACGTCGGCGAGAGCGGTCCTCAGGTCTTCGGGAGCGTTGGGCTCGTGCGCCCAGTGCTTCGGGTCCGTGTAGTGGAGGAACTGGTGGTCCGCGTAGTGAACTTCCGAGAAGACGGAGAAGAAGAAGTCCCACCGCCCCTCATCCATCAAGTCCGCGGTCAACTGCCGCTTCCGATCGATGGCCTCGAGCAGTCCATCGCGGGTCTTTCGCTCCCAGTCCCGGGAGGGTGGATCGACGATCTCGGGCGGGTGCGGTGGATCCCCGTAAAGGGCGCGGCATCGTCCGACCCGGTCGGTCGGAATCGAGAGCGGACTCCTCAACAGCGGGTAATGCTCGCCCCAGCCACAGATCTGTACCCCATCCAGACCCTCGATCGGGAAGGTCTTGGGAACGTCGATGAGCGCGCAGCGCAGGCCGGTGCCGCGCAGGTACTGCCAAAAAGGTAGGTACCGACAGTGATGGGCGTCCGTCCGCTCGATGTCGAGTGTCCCGCGCTGGAGCTGCAGATGATTGAAGAAGGCGTGCTTGGCGGGCGTGACCCCGGCATTGAGAGTCGGCCAGGGGGCGTCGCCGAACAGATTCCGGGTCGAATCCAGTCGTGCGAAGGCTCCGCGCTCGAGAAGCCGGGCCAGGCACGGGAGCCGGCCCTCCGCCACCCATCGCTCCAGCCAATCCACATCGAAGGCGTCGAGTCCGAGAACGACGATCGAAGCGTTTTCGCTCATCGGTTCTTTCACCTCACGCACCTCCTCCGCGCAACGACGGCCCTACCACAATACCCAGCTCGTGTCGGCGGCCACCGTCGACCCTGACGCGTCAGCGCGGATCCGCGGATGTCCGCATGATAGGATACTCGTCCGCGTCCTCGAGCGCCGGATCGAGCACGTTCCAGGCCGCGAGGCCGTCGTCCGATCGCGGCTCGAGCAGGAGGAAGGCGAGGCGCGCCAGGGGCTGGTCCATGGGAAGGACGGCGGTGCCGGCCGGCACGCGCCGGCGGACCGCCGACCACGCGCCGTCCAGCGTCCGTTCGCGATGCCCCTGAAACTCCTGTTCGGCTTGGCGCGAGGCGGCGATCCGGAAGACCTCGACCTCCAGCTCACGGTCGCTCCCCAGGGGCTCGGCCCGGATCCCGTGGACCACCAGATGATCCAGGACCTCGTCGAGGTCGGCCGGGATCAGGTAGGCGGCCGGGACACGCTCGGTCTCCGTCGCACGGAAGGCACCGTACTCGGGCATCCGTTCGGCACGCACGACGTCCCGGCGCCGGAACACGACCTCGCCGGTGTACGGATGGCGCTCCTCTTCCACCTCGCCAAGCAGGATTTCAACATCTTCGCCGGTCAAGGCGTGCTCCGCCCGGAGCCCGAGTCTCGTCCCCACCAGGGATCGGGCATCGGCCGCTGCCGCGATCCGGCGAATCTCTCCCGCATGTCGCCAGGCATAGTCCAGGTTCTCGACCACGAACCGCTTCGTGACCTCGACCCGTACCTGGAAGCGCAGGTACGCGAACGCCTCCGACAGAATCCCGAAGCGGTTCCGGAGGCCGATGTAGTTCGTGCTGAACCGGGGCCGATGATCGAACGTGTACCACGCGCGTGGGACGGTGGCGTCGTCGGCGCCGTCCACGCCCGCGTCGGGGAGATTGCCGTAGTAGTACGCCAGCCAGGCCGGCTTTCCTTCGGCCATCCGGGCCGTGACCTCGGGGAGCCACGTGGACCGCAGGAAATCGTCGATCTCCGGGTCGCTGTCCGGATGCAACGGCGGCGCGTAGGTCAAGTGGTACGCGTGGAGGGTCCCGTTCGTCGTGTGGAGGTCGATCACGACGTGCGGGTCGACATCGCGAAGGAGCCCCACCAGCGATCGCGCCTCCGGGGTGTCGAGCTTCATGAAGTCCCGATTCAGATCGTAGCCACGGGCGTTGGGGCGTTGCCCCATGCCACCGATCGGTCCGTTCTGGAGGGGTCGGTTGTCGAGCGTGACCCGCTCGTTGCCGTCGGCGTTGTAGATCGGCACGAAAAAGAGGACTAGCGAGTCGCCCCATTCGGGATGGGCGCCGGCTGCCAGCTCCCGGAGGAGGATCAGCGACGCCTCCTTCCCTTCGACCTCGCCGGCATGGATGTTGGCGAGAACGAGCGCTCGCACGCGGTCGCCGCCCCGCGCGCGGAGGACCTCGTCGGACGCCGGCCCGGCCTCCGAGCCGGGATCCCACACGACGAGCGGCAGCGATCGCCCTTCCTGCGTATAGCCGAAGGACAGGACCTGGAGCCCCGGCGAGCCGGACTCCAGAGAGTCGAGAAACGCGATCACGTCGGCGTATCGCGAGGTCTCGTGATAACCGCTCCGCTCCGCCCGTGTCTGGGGTCGGACGGCGGGGCGCTCGCCCGGGGGCTCCTGGCCGCTCATCGACGTTGTTGCGAGGAGGGTCGCGAGGCTGACCACGACGGCCGTAGCCCGCATGGAACCGCGGCCCCCGGCCGGGGGTTCGACGAGATGGGACCGCTCTTCCGCATCGCTGGAGGTGTACGTCATGTTCCGCTCCCTTCCCATACTCGTCGCTGCGCTCCTCCTGTCCGGTTGCCGATCGGCGCCGGGCGGTGAGGATCGCCAGATGCTGCGTATCGACATCATCGAGCCGACCCTCGCGGCCGGGACCTCGGCCGAGGTCGAGCTCGAGAACCTCTCCGATCGGACGATCGGGTTCAACCTCTGCCCTAAGCTGGTCGAGCGGGGCGACGGAGTCTCCTGGACCCCGCTCCCGGAGACGCGTCCGGAGGCCTGCACGCTCGAGCTCTACGTCCTGGCGGCCGGGGAAACCGTGGTCCGGACGGTCGAGATCCCGGCCGGCCTCGAGCCGGGCCCACATCGCATCCTGTTCGAGGGGATCTCGTTCGAGCAGGGAGATCCGGCCATCCCCCCTGCGGAGAGGACCAGCGACTCCTTCGAGATCGAGTGACGGACAGGGTCGGAGGTTCGGACCCGACCCCCTTGACGGCCGGCACGAGCGGCGCCATCCTTGGGGCTCGTTCCGCATGCGACCCTTCCTTTCCTGAGAGGACGATCGTGAGACTGCCTGGCGGCACCATCCCACCGCGGCGATTCGTTGCCAGTGGCGTACGGGCGCTCACGGTTCCAACTCGACCCGTCTGAAAGCCTGACCCTCTCCTCCTGAAGGAGAGCCCGACGCCCGGGAGCCGCCCGACGGCCCCGTTCGCGTCCCGCTGAACGCCCGTCTCAACCGTTTTCGTCAAGCTGGACGAGCCAGCGCGAGGTCCTCATGTCGGACGCCTACGAAGCCACGGACCTGACCGTATCTCCGCCGGGGACCTTCGCCGGCGTGCCGCCCATCGGGCCTCCGCCGTCCAGGCGCCTGTTCGCCGACCTCCGCGCGGCGGTGCGGGGGACGGAGCAGGACTACACCGAGGGCCCGATCGGTCGGGCCCTCCTCCTGCTCGCCGTCCCGATGGTGCTCGAGACCGTCATGGAGTCCCTGTTCGCGCTGGCGGACGTGTTCTGGGTCTCCCGGCTGGGGGCCGAGGCGGTGGCGACGGTCGGCCTGACGGAGTCCGTTCTCACGCTCGTCTACACGGTCGGCCTGGGCCTCGGTTTCGGGGTGACCGCGATGGTCGCCCGCAGAATCGGCGAGAAGGACCCCGACGGCGCGGCCCGGACAGCCTTCCACGCGATCCTCCTCGGGGTGGGTGTGGCGGCGCTGCTGGCGGTCGTCGGGGGGCTGTGGGCGGAGGCGATCCTCGGTCTCATGGGGGCCTCGGCCGAGGTCGTCCGCGCCGGGTCGGCCTACACGCGGATCATGCTGGTCGGCAACGCCACCGTGCTCCTTCTCTTCCTCCTGAACGCGGCCTTTCGGGGAGCGGGAGACGCGGTCATCGCGATGCGCGTCCTTTGGCTTGCCAACGGGATCAACATCGTGCTCGATCCAGCCCTCATCTTCGGCTGGGGTCCGCTCCCCGAGCTGGGGTTGGCTGGCGCAGCCGTGGCGACGAACGTGGGACGGGGCGTCGCCGTGCTGGTCCAGATCGCCACGCTGGCGCGGTCCAGCGGCCGTCTGCGGATCGGCCGGAAGCATCTGCGCTTCCGGCCCCGCCTGCTGGGGCAGCTCGTCCGCCTCTCGGGTACAGGTGTGCTCCAGATCTTCGTGGCCACGTCGAGCTGGATCGTATTGACCCGGATCCTGGCCGGCTTCGGCACCCTGCCGGTGGCGGGTTATACCGTCGCCATCCGGATCGTCATCTTCGCGCTCATGCCCGCGTGGGGGCTGTCGAATGCCGCCGCAACGATGGTCGGCCAGTCCCTGGGGGCCGCCAAGCCCGAGCGCGCCGAGCGGTCGGTCTGGATGGCGGGGGTCGCCGACATGGTGGTCCTGGGCCTGACCGGTCTTCTGTTCATCCTCTTCGCGGCGCCTCTGGTCGGGTTCTTCACGGAAGATCCGGAGATCGTCCGCTGGGGGGTCCTGTGCCTCCGGGTCGTGGGGATCGGCTTTCCGTTCTACGCCCTGGGGATGGTGCTCGTCCAGTCGTTCAACGGAGCGGGGGACCCGTGGACCCCGACCCTCATCAACTTGGGCTGCTTCTGGCTCTTCGAGCTCCCGTTCGCGTGGCTGTTGTCGCACGGCTTCGGGCATGGGCCCGGGGGCGTCTTTGTGGCGATCGCCCTGGCCGAGTCGTCGCTCGCGGTGGTGAGCGCGGTGATCTTCCGGCGGGGAAAGTGGAAGACCAAACAGGTATAGGGTCGAGCGGGCTCCCGGTGTCGGTCAGAAAGCGCGTCGGGCCACGACACCGCCGCCGTCCACGACGAGGTTGGCCCCGGTGATCCAGCGGGCGGCCTGGGAAGCCAGGAACAGACACGCGTCGGCCACGTCGAGGGACGTCCCCATGCGGCCTAGCGGAACCACCCGCAACCACCTCTCAACGCCTTCCGGCCAGTCGGCTTCGAGACCCTCGCGTCCGAGGAGGCCGGGAGACACGGCGTTGACCCGGATCCCGCGCGACCCGAGCTCGAGGGCGGCGGCGCGCGTGTGCATGAGGACGGCCGCCTTGCTGACCGCGTAGTGGCTGTGGTCCGGCATCGGCTGGAGCCCCTCGATCGACGCCACGTTCACGATGGCGCCCCCCTGCGGCATCCGGCGGGCGGCCGCCTGCGTGCACAGCTGGACGCTCTTCAGGTTGGCTCGGACGACCGTCTCCCACTCCTCCTCGGTCATCTCCAGGAGCGACGCGAGCGGATAGAGGCCGGCGTTGTTGATCAGGACGTCGATGCGGCGGAAGGTTTCCAGCGTGCGGTCGAAGAGCCGCTCGACCTCGCGCCCCTGGGTGAGGTCGGCCTGGAGCGTCACGGCCTTTCCCCCGGCCCCTTCGATCAGCCGGGCCACGTCGCGCGCCCCTTCCTCGCTCTCCCGGTAGTGGACTCCGACCGACGCCCCGGCTTCGGCGAACCGGAGCGCGATTCCGCGCCCGTGACCGCTTCCGCTCCCGGTCACCAGCGCCACCCGACCGGTGAGGTCGAGGAGCCTGTCGACGGGCGGGTCGGTCACGCTTCCGGCCCGGGGAACGGCCTCCGGGTCAGCGACCGGATCCGGTCCCCGGCCGTCGGGTACGCCGCCACCAGCCGGTCCCGGTCGCCGGGCTCGTAATCGGCGACCTCGAAGCCCGGGGCCATCGTCGTGCCGAGGAGCGACCAGGCGCCGCCTTCCTTCACGCGCGACCCCTGCCACACCCCTCGCGGCACGACCTGCTGGACCCGGTGTCCGCCCAATACGTCGGGGCCCAGCGTCGCGACCTCCACCTCGCCTCCGGGGAACAGGAGCAGGAGCTCGACCGGATCGCCCAGGTAGAAGTGGTAGATCTCGTCGGTCGGGAGGCGATGGAGGGCGGAGAACGAGTCCGGATCGGACGTCAGCAGGTACAGGATGGCCGTCCCGCAGCACCGCTCCCCCTGGTAACGGGCCGGCAGTGCGGTGCGGGGCACGGTGTGGTCCGAGCGCCACGTCTCGCGGAAGTGGCCTCCCTCGACCGGGAGGGGCTCGAGTCCCAGCACCCGTATCAGCTCAGCCGCGTCTGTCACCCGTGGCGCTTCCCGATCCGTGCGTTGCCGCCAACGGCCTCGATCACCGTGATCGAGGCCGTGTCCGCGGCCTGGAGGAATCTACCGGCTCACCTGCCGGACGCAGCCTCCTCCTCCATGCCGGTGGCGGGTCCCAGCGTGTAGAATCCGTCTCGATGATAGGGACAGGCTTGCTCGAATCGGGTCGGGTCTTCACCGAAACGCTCCTCGAGCCGATTCCCCGCCTCGTCGCTGGCGTCCACGATCGCCTGGATGCTTTCGGCGATCGTGTAGACCCCGACGTTCCACTCGTCCGCCCACCAGTGGAAGAACGTCCCCCAATCCTGGACCATCCCTTCCGCCACCAGCTCCTCCCATACAGGGACGTCCCGTGTCCTGAATTCCTCCTCGATCGCCTCACCCGCGCCACCACCCACATCGCACATGAAGAAGGAGATGCGGAGGACGGTGGGCTCTTCCTCCTGTTCGGCCGGCTCCTGCGCGATCGCGCCCCCCGGGAGCGCCAGCGCGGCCAGTGCCAGAATGAACGTGCCGAGCTTCAACACGAGTCCCTCCAGTGTAGTCTTTCGGTGGCCGGATTCGTCATTTGGCGCGGTTCATGTTGACGGACGCGATCTCGTCGCTGTGATCGGAGAAGAAGGGCAGAAAGTCCTCCTGTGTGGCCTTGTCGGCCGCCTCGCGCTCCGGCGTGCCCTCGGGGAAGTGCTCTTCATACCAGTTGTTCTGGAACTCCTCCGACTGGTACAGCCCTTCCAGCGACGCGTACTCCGCGATGAACCATGCGTTTGCCTTGCCGCCCCCATAATGGTGCCGGGCAAAGCGGAAGCTGAGCACGTTGGGATCCGCCTGGGCCGAGGGGATGATGTACGTGTCCACGTACTCGTTGAACTTCTCTCCCTGGCCCAGCGGAATCGTGAAAGCCGTGATCGTGAGCGTCCGGATCTCGGGCTCCTGTTCCTGACCCAGGGTCGTTCCAGGAACGCCCAGGATGACCATGATGGCCGCGAAGATCCTCAGTGACCTGTGCACGTGCTCCTCCTTGGTTGGCTGGAAAGCTGCTGGGGGACTCGGACGGGGTGCCCTATTTCAACGTGATCTCGCGCGCCACCTTGTCGCCCAGGATCTGCCGGAGCTCGGAACGCCGGACGGTGGCCTGCTGGGACTCGGGCAACGACCCGAAGACCTCGGCGACGATGGGATCGAACTTCGCGAAGCCATCGTCCAGCGCGGCCATGTTCGGAACCTCGACGAGCAGCATGAGGTCCCAGTCGCCCGGGTGGGTGGCCGGGGCCGCGAGGATCTTGTAGGAGCTGACGTGACCGGCCTGGATCGCGGCGTCGTTGACCCGTTTCCAGCCGGCCGCCAGATCACGCAGGTAATCCTCGAAATGGCCGGGTGCCGTCTTCACGTACGTCACCTGCCAGACGCTGCCCTCGTCGTAGGGGTGATCTTGCGCGCGGATTTCGGCGGGCAGGAGACCCATTGCGAGCAGCGCCGCAAACAGACCGAGCCTTGGAACCTGGCGCATGAGGCTCTTCTCCTCGGGAAGTCTGTGGGTTGGAGAGCGCCTTCTCTCGCCGGCCGCCCTGGTAGGGCGACTGAAAGAACCCGGAGCGGGAGGCGCCCCACTTGCGAACCTACACTACGGATCAGGTTCGGACAACGGGGTGCGGGACGCGGATCTCGATAGATGGCCCGCGTTCACCACCTGGCCGGTGGCGGCCGACCGGGTAGGATGATTCCCCCCTTGAGCGATCCCGGCCCTACCTCCATGCGCCCCGTGACGCGACTCGAGCGGATCGACGTGCTCGACGTCCTGCGCGGGTTCGCCCTGGGCGGGATCGTGGTCGTGAACTACGTGGTCCTCTCGGGACTCGTGTTCATGTCCCCCGCCGAGCTCGCCTCGCTCGAGTTCACGGTCGCCGACCGCGCGGCCCAGTTCCTGACCCACGTCCTGCTCGAGCAGAAGTTCTACAGTCTCTTTTCGCTCCTCTTCGGGATCGGTTTCTCGATCCTGATGGGGCGGGCCACGGATCGCGGGTCGGCGTTCGCCCCCTTCTTCCGCCGGCGCCTGGCCTGGTTGCTCGGCATCGGCTTCGTGCACGCGATCCTGATCTGGCCCGGCGACATCCTGATCCTGTACGCGGTCCTCGGGTTCGTTCTCCTGCTCTTCCGGGACGCCTCGGACCGGACCGTGCTCGGGTGGGGAGCCGGGCTTCTCCTCAGCCCGATCCTCGTGTATGCCGTCTTCCTGGCCGCCCGGATGCCCGATCCGATGGCCATGCTGGCCGGGGAGGGGCCATCCCCCCTCGTCGCCGCCCTGGCCGCCTTCCGGGAAGGATCGTATCCGGAGGTGGTCTCGGCCAACGTCTTCATGTACGCCGGCCGCTGGATCCAATACCTGCTCTCGATCCGGATCCCGCGGGTGCTCGGCATGTTCCTGCTCGGAGCGTGGCTGGATCGACGCGCCGTCTTCCGGGATCCGGACGGGAACCGCGCGCTGCTCCTCCGGACCGTCGCGTGGGGCGTCGCGATCGGCCTGCCCGCCAACCTCGCCGTCGCCTGGATCGGCGAGAGCCAGGCGGCGCTGCCGGCTTCCGGGCGGGGACTCCTCCATACCACGCTATCAGCGATCGGGGTGCCGGCCCTCGCGCTCGCCTATGCCTCGGCGATCACGCTGGCCATGCGACGGGCCGCCGGGCGGTCCCGTTGGACCGTCCTCGCCCCGCTGGGGCGGATGGCCCTCACCCAGTATCTGCTCCAGAGCGTGGCCGGGGTCGCCATCTTCTACGGCATCGGCCTGGGACTGTTCGGCAGGGTGCGTCCGCTCGCGGTCTGCGGGATCGCCCTCGGCGTCTTCGCGGTCCAGGTCGTCCTCAGCCGGATCTGGATGGCCCGCTTCGCCTACGGTCCCGCGGAGTGGATCTGGCGCCGGCTCACCTACGGCCGTCCGGTCGCGTTCCGGCGCGCCTCTCCCTCATCCGCCGGAACGGCATAGGGCTCAGCGGGCGAGCCAGCCCGACTCGCTGCGCTCGTCGTTGCGGTCGGTGGCAGGCGGGGGCTCGGGCGAGAGCGCGGAGATCTCGGCGCGGAGCTCCGGCGTCACGTCGATCTCGAGCGCGGCCAGCGATCCCTCGAGCTGCTCCAGGTTTCGGGCGCCGATCAGAGGCGCCGTCACCGCCGGGTGGCTTCCGACCCACGCCACGGCGAGCGCCGCCGGTTCCCAGCCGCGTTCCCGCGCGAACTCCGCGAACCGCTCGGCGGTGTCGTAGGTGTCCCGATAGCGGATCCGGTACATCTCGCTCTCGACCAGCCGGCCGTCCGCCGGCCGGTCGCTCCCGGCGTACTTGCCGGTCAGGAGGCCTCCACCGAGCGGGCTGTAGGGAAAGACGGCCAGGTTCTCGGCCTCGGCCATCGGCAGGATCTCCACCTCGGCCTGCCGCTTGACGAGGTTGTACATGGGCTGGAGGGCCTTGAAGGCGACCCAGCCCCTGAGGGCCGAGATCCCGAGCGCCTTCTCGACCTGCCAGGCGGCGAAGTTGCTGGCGGCCGTGTACAGGATCTTCCCCTCGCTCACCAGGTCGTCGAGCGCGCGGAGGGTTTCCTCGAGACTGGTCTTCCCGTCGAAGCGGTGGATGAAGTACAGGTCGATCCGGTCGGTATGGAGACGCCGGAGGCTCCCCTCCACCGCCTGCCGCAGGTGCCTTCTCGAAGCGCCCTGGGCGTTCGGGTCCTGCCCCGTCGGGAAGAAGGCCTTGCTGGTGACGAGCACCGCGTCGCGGCAATCGGCGACGAGATCGCCCAGAATCTCCTCCGAGAAGCCGTTCTCGTAGACGTTGGCGCAGTCGAAGAGGTTGATGCCGACCTCGCGGCAGCGGTCGAAGATCACCCGCGAGGTCTTCGCGTCGGCGGCCCCGCCGAACGTCATCGTGCCGAGGGCCAGCGAGGAGACCTGGACGCCGGTATCGGCGAGAAACCGGTAGTTCACTCCACCCCCGCGGCGACCGGCTCAGCCCGGGAGAATGTCAGCGCAGGGTCAGTGGATGGGCCGTCAGGACCGTCAGCCGACCGGGGCATGTGTCGTCCACGACGGTCATGGAGACCTGGTCTCCGGCCATCGTCCAACGGTACTCCCCCTGGGGGTCGTCGCACATCGCGGGGCCGCTGGCATCCGTGAACACGATCCGATCGCCCTCGATCCGGTACGTGCCCTGGACTTGTGGCTCGGCGCTTTCGTCCCTGACCTCGAAAGTTCCGTCTTCGGCGAGCGTCAGCTCCCACGTACCGGCGGCCCCGGGGTCGGCGGTCGCCTCCTCGGCGGTCACCGTCGTCGTCAATGTGCGGCCAACGATCGTAGCGGACGGGGCCTCGCTGGGCACCGTCTCTTCGGCCACCGTGTCGGCGGTGCCCGCGGCGGGCTCGTCCTGCTGCCCGCCGCACGCCCAGGCCGCCAGAGACAGGGCCAGCACGGCTGCCTTCGAATACCGTCGGATCGACATCACAACACCTCCTTTGAAGGTGACCCTTTCCGTCCTCACCGCTCCAACCTCTCCCGATCCCATCCGCCCTTCTCGGCGGCCGCCTCGTAGGTCGTCCGCAGGAAGGAAAGCAGCGCGGTGTCGGGATCGTCGTCGGTTCGGACCGCCTCGTAGGGAAGCACGTACTCGTGCAGGTCGGGGTGGTAGTAGGCCGCCGGCGGCTCGACCGCCCAGTCGCGGAAGCCGTCCGGTTCGGGGTACGCGTATGCGTAGAAGGCGGGCTCGCCGAGGCCGGCACCCGGCCACCATCCGGCGCTCCAGCACTCGTGCGAGTACGCCTCGCGGGTGATCGAATCGGGGACCCCCGGCGCTCCTGGGTGCGGCGGCGCCTTCCGCCCCGAGAACCGGGTCGAGGCGAGGTCGAAGCTCCCCCAGAAGAAGTGGACCGGGCTCGCCTTGCCCAGGAAGTCGTCGCGGAAGTTCTTGGCCACGCGGTCCGCCTGGACCAGGGCGCGCCAGAAGCGCTGGGCCCAGAGCGGGTCGTAGGCCGCGTGCACGCGGTCGTCCCGGAACGGGATCGGCTCCGGCACCTCGACCGGCACCGGCCAGATCTTCACCTCGATGCCGAGGTCGCCGAGCGCGGCCATGGTCGCGGCGTGGAAGTCCGCGACCGCGACCGGCCGCAGCGCCAGGCTCCGGTCGTCCCCGTCGCTCGTCGTGATCTCGAGGCGGTGGCCGATGAAGTCGAAGTCGATCTGGAAGGTCCGGTCGCCGTCCGGGATCGGGCTCGTGGTGAGGCCGCGGCTCGTCAGGTACAGGGGGACGTGCCACCAGTGGTTGGCCGGCGGCGTCCGTGCCATCCGCACCTTCCCGACGACCTGGCTCCACATGTGGAGCGTGGCGTAGGTATCCTGCCAGGCGTCGAGCGGGAGCTCGGGCCAGGCCTGGTCGTGGCGCTCGGGCACGGACCCAATGCTAGCCGCCCGAGGGTGGCTCCGTCGATGCCCGCCGGTCCAGGCCGCCCGTACTAGAACCCGAACTCGAGTCCCGCCGAGAGCTCGATGTTGTGGAGCGCCTCGTCCTCGAGGCAGGCCCCGAAGTCGAGGTCGCCCAGATCTTCCGGCGCGTCGCAGAGGTCCACGTGGTCCTTCGCGTCGGCGCGGATCCGCCATGCGCCCAACGGGATCGACACCCCGGCCCCGTAGTTGACGAGCAAGTTGGTGTCGCTGTCGCGCTCCTCGGGGGCATAGCGGATCCCGCCCAGGCCGCCCGAGAGGAAGACGTCCACGGGAAGCGGAAGGTGATAGTTGAGGGCCCCGTAGAAGAGGTCGATGTCGGCGTCTTCCCGGAGGACGTCGTCCTCGAAGTCGAACTCGCCGTCCACCGAGGAGCGGCCGTAGGCGAGGTCGAGCGAGAGACCGTCGTGTCCGCCGAGCCCGAGGCGGACCCCCCAGATGGCGCCGGCGTCCAGATCCGCGTTGTCGAACGCGTCCTCGAACGATGACTCGTCGAAGGCGTAGTAGCCGAGGTACGGGTTGATCGAAACGCCGAGCCTTTGGGCGCGGGCGGCCGGCGCCGCGAGCAGGGCGGTCGTGGCGAGCAGGGCGGTGAGCGAAAGGACGCGCTTCATGGGGACCTCTCCCTTCGAGAGCGATCGTTGGCGAAGTCCCCTGATAGCCCGACAGAGCGGTCCGCGTTCCCCCTCGCGGGCCGGGGGCTGCGTTCCTGACGCCTATTGCGGTCGGCCGGCGATCTCTCCTATCGTGGGCACGATGCGTGTCGTTCCC
>DATEDS010000039.1:0-3791 GCA_035281565.1 Gemmatimonadota bacterium | reverse complement strand
GGTCGCGCTCGTCGTGCTGCCGGCCTGCCAGGCGGATCCGCCGAGCGCTCTCGAGGGCGCCGAGGATCCCGCCGTGCTGCAGAGCTCGAGCAAGAAGCTGGACCCGGCTCTCTGCGCCCCCGGCCAGGCCGGGTTCACCCTCGACTCCCATCCGTACTTCCCCATGGTCGTCGGCAATCAGTGGTTCTACGAAGGAGAGGAGGACGGTGCGACGGTGCAGCTTCAGGTCACGGTGCTGGACGAGACCCGGATCATCGACGGGATCACGACCCGCGTGATCGAGGAACGGGAATGGGAAGACGATGAGTTGCTCGAGGTCTCGTGGAACTACTTCGCGAAAGCCCCGGATGGCTCGATCTGCTACTACGGAGAAGACGTCGACATCTTCGAGGAAGACGAGATCGTCCATGACGGGGCATGGTGCGCGGACGAGCCCGGGAACGCCGGGGGGATCATCATGCCCGCCGACCCGAAGCCGGGGATGAAGTACCCGAACGAGATCGCGCCCGGCATCGCGGAGGACGAGGCGAAGATCGTGGGATCGGGGCCCGTCGAGACTCCGTTCGGTTCGTTCAGCGAGACCCTTCGCGTCCGGGAATTCAATCCCCTGGACGGCGACCGGGGCTACAAGGTGTTCGCGCTTGGCGTGGGTCTCGTCATCGACGGACCCGTCGAGCTGATCGACTTCGTCGACGGTGCACCGGACGGTGGCGATCCGATTCCGACGGACCAGGAGTGTGGGGTATGACTCGCCGCGGACGGATCCGGGTCGGGTTGCCGCTGGCGGTCCTGATCGCCGTCGCGGCCCCGTCGGCCCCCGCTCAGGAGGCGGAAGGAAGGTTGGATCTCGCCGTCTGCGCTCCGACGAACGAGGGTTTCTCGCTGAGCTCGACCAACCCCTACTTCCCGATGGAGGTGGGCTCGGAGTGGGTCCTGGAAGGCGGCGACGAGCGCGTCGTCGTCACGGTGCTCGACGAGACCGAGACCGTCGCCGGCGTGACGACACGGGTCGTCGAGGAGCGCGAGTTCGAGGACGGAGAGCTGAAGGAGGTTTCGCGCAACTTTTTCGCGCAGGCGAGTGACGGCACAGTCTGCTACTTCGGCGAGGACGTCGACAATTACAAGGACGGCGTAGTCGTTTCGCACGAGTCGGAATGGCGCGCGGACAATCCCGGGAGCCGGCCCGGGATCATCATGCCGGGGGATCCTCGGCCGGGGTTGAAGTTCGTGATGGAGGTCGCGCCGGGCGCGGCTGGAGACGAGGGTGAGATCGTCGAGGTGGGCGAAACCATCACCGTACCCGCCGGCACCTTCACCGGCGCGATCCGGCTGGAGGAGTTCGACCCTCAGGATGACGAGAGAGAAGACAAGGTCTACGCGAAGGGGGTAGGGATCCTCATCGACGAGGACCTGGAGCTCGTCAGCCACCGATGACTCGCCGGGTGCGGGCGCGGGGCCGCCCGGGCATCGGCATCGCCGTGGTGCTCGCGGCGCTGGCCGGCCCGACGGCCCGGCCCGCGCTCGCCCAGCAGACTCAGCCACGGCAGCCCGCCCTCGTCCTGCGCGAGGGCATGGCGGCGCCGGATTTCCGGGCGGCTCCCGCCGCCCGGGAGGAGGAGACGGTCGAGGTCGATGTCCGCGCCCGCTTCGAGGCCTTCCAGCGCGAGTTCGCCGAGGACTTCGGGGCTCCGGTCGGCGACGGCGGGCCAGAGGACGGGGAGGCGAACGGTCTGGAAGAGAGGGTCGGCCAGGCCTTCGCCGAGCGGTGGGAGGGAAGCCGCATGTTCCGCTGGTACGAGAAGATGGTCGGGGTCTACGACCGCTTCGAGGGGTTCTACGAGCGGATCGAGAGGTCGAGCCGATGGGCGACCCGGGGGGTCTCCGTCGACCCGGACCTGGAGGCGGCCGTGGACGGGAAGCTCAGGCTGGCCGTCGAGCGGCGGGTGGCCCGGTTCGACATGGGGGTCAAGGTCGACGATGCGGTGAGCGGTCGGCTCGGTCTCCGGCTCGGTGGGGTGATCCGGGGCTACAAGTTCGGCTTCGATGTCAGCGACGTAGTGAATGACGGGAGGTGGAGCCTGCAGATAAGGCGGACGACGAGATAGGGCTCCCACCCATCCGGTACCTATGCCCAGGCGACAAGCGACGGCCGACATCCTATACTGGAGGTCGGCCTTTTCGATCGAGGGGACGGGCTGGATGGATGTTTGAATTCGCCCTGATCGCGGTTACGGCCTTCGGCGCTCCCGGGGGGGACGGGGTGGTGCGGGGGACGATCCTGTCCGACCAGCTCGAGCCGGTGGCCGGCGTCCAGATCGAACTCCCGGGCCAGAACCGGATCACGTGGTCGGACGCCGCAGGCCGCTACGAACTGGGCGGCCTGGAGCCGGGGGAGCACGAGATCCGGTTCACCCGGTTCGCCTATGATCCCCTGTCGCTGACGGTCACGATCCCGACCGGTCACGCGCTCGATCTCGACGTCCGATTGCGGACCCGCTTCGTCGTCCAGCCCGGCATCTCGGTCTTCGCAGCCATGGCCGAGGGCCCGCGGCCGACGTTCCTGTCCGGCGGTCTGCCCGAAGTCGGCTCTCGCGAGATCCCGGTCGAGGTCGTCTGGTCGAGCCCGCTGGTCGGGCAGCCGGACGTCCTGTCGAGCCTGCGGACCGTTCCGGGAATCGCCCTGGCCGAGGAAAGCCCGACACAGATCCACGTGCGGGGCGGCTCCGCCGACCAGAATCTCGTTCTCCTGGACGGCGCCCCCGTCTACAACGGCTATCACAACAGCGGGATCCTCTCGGCGGTCTCGCCGGACGCCATCTCGGGAATGGTGGTCCACACGGGCGTGGTGCCGGCCCGTCACGGCGGTCGCCTGTCGAGCGTCGTCGATCTCCGGACGCGCGTTCCGACGGAGGAGGGCGTGCGAGTCCGGGGTGGCGCCGGCGTGCCGGACGTCCGGCTGGCGGTCCAGGCCCCCTTGCCGGGGGAATCCGGCGGGGTCCTGCTGGCCGGCCGGCGGACGACCTACGACCTCGTCCGGCGCGGATACGCCCGCGGCAGCGAGGACAGCGGCTTCGAGGACGTGCTCGGGAAGCTCGAGCTGGGCCTCCTCGGCGGGACGCTGTCGGTCATCGCGCTTCACACCGACAACTGGCTGTCCTCGTCCGCCGGCAGCGTCGATGGAGAGGACGTCCCGATACGGTTCCCGGAGGGTTTCCCGGATCTCCACAACTCCGTCGGCTGGTCGAGCGGGACCGACGCCCTCACGTGGAGCCGGTCACCGGAAGGGGGGCCCGAGGTGCTCTTCAGGCTCTTCCGGGCGGCCTCCCGCTCGAACCTCGAATGGGGCTCCCTCGACGAGGGCCACCGGCTGCACAGCCGACTGGTGCATTGGGGGGGCTCGGGCGAGCTCGCGTGGAAGAGTGCCTCGAGCGAGGGTCGCGCCGGAGTGGCGGTGGATCGCCTGTCGACCGACTACCGGACGACGAGCTCCGTGACCGGGACGCCGTCGGTCGCCGAATCGTATGGATTGACGGCGCGGCCGACCATTGTCGCGTCCTACGTCGAGCGGCGCTGGATTCCGCGGGACAACTGGCTCGTGAACGGCGGGCTGAGGGCGATTCACGTCGAAGGGGACGGTCCGGGTCTCGAGCCCAGGTTCTCGGCCCACTACCGACCGAGCGAACGGGTGACGGTCTCCGGGGGCTTCGGGCGGATCCACCAGGTCCTCCAATCCCTCACCAACGAGGAGTCCCTCCTGAACGCGGCCTACGCGGTCGAGCCGCTCGTCGCCG
>DATEDS010000038.1:0-7322 GCA_035281565.1 Gemmatimonadota bacterium | reverse complement strand
CGAGTGGGAGCTCCGGTGGCGGGCCGTGTGGCGCCGCGAGCTGCCCCGGCTGGAGAGCGAGACCGGAATCGAGATCCTGTCGCGGGCGGCGGGCACGGGAGCCCGGCTGGGGAGCGGCCTGAGGTTTCTCTGCTGGGGGATCTCCCTGGCCTGGCTCCTCCTCCTCCTGGTGGCCATCGGAGAGACGGGGTGGATGCCCGGGCTCGGCTGAGACGGAGAGGACGATGAACGACCGACGGGTCATCGCGAAGCCGGACGCGGACGGGGGTGCTCCCCTCGCTCCCGTGGTCACCGAGCGCGCTGAGAGCCTCGTCCGCGAGCTCTTGTCCCTCCTCGGCGAGGATCCCGATCGGGAGGGCCTCGTGCGCACACCGGAGCGGGTTGCCCGCGCTTATGCTTTCCTGACCGAGGGGTACCGCCAGGACGTCGACGAGCTCTTCAACGACGCGTACTTCGACGAGGAGTACGACGAGATGGTGCTCGTCAAGGACATCGAGTTCTACAGCCTCTGCGAGCATCACCTGCTTCCGTTCTTCGGCAAGGTCCATGTCGCGTACCTGCCCCGGCGGAAGATCGTCGGTCTGTCCAAGATCCCGCGGTTGGTCGATCTGTTCGCCCGCCGGCTCCAGGTTCAGGAGCGGATGACCAAGCAGATCGCGGAGGTGATGATGGAGCGGCTCGATCCACTCGGCGTGGCGGTGGTCGTGGAGGCGCGCCACCTCTGCATGGTGATGCGGGGAGTCGAGAAGCAGCACTCGACGATGACGACGAGCCACATGCTGGGGAACTTCCGCGACCACCAGCCGACTCGTCTGGAGTTCATGAACCTGATCGCGTGCCAGGGCGCGTGAGGGGCGCGCGGGGCCTCCGGTCGCCCGGATCGGCGGCGCTTTTCTTGCTGGGCGTCCTCGCCGGTTGCGGCGGGCCGAGCTCCTCGCCCGAGGGGGCGGTCCAGGGGTTCCTGGACGCGCTCGCGGAGCGGGACACGGCGCGCTTCGAGGCGTCCTTCACGGCCGGCACGCGCGAACTGGTGGCCGAGATCGAGTCCTTGAGCTCGGTCGCTCAGGGCGTGCAGGGGGCCATCGGTCTCGAGGAGTGGTGCAAAGCCTTCTGCGGCGGGACCGTCGAGGGTTCGACGCTCCATGGGGACTCGGCCACCGTCCGTGTACGAGTGGACGGGAACGTCGAAGAGATCCCGGTCGTCCGCGTCGAGGACGGCTGGCGGATCGACTTCACCTCCCGCCTCGACGAAGCCGTGCAGATCCTGAGGCTGGCCGTGTCCGGTGTGGCGCCCCCGGCCGAGACCCTCGCCGCCGACACGGCCGAGCCGGCACGCGCGCAGGCGGCGGAGACGCCGGCGGCGGACCCGACGCCGTAAACCGCTCCCCGGGGGACTGGCGCTTGTCGGACCCTCATGGTATCGTAATCCGAAAGAAACCCGAAAACGATCCACGCACGCCCTGGGGGGCGGGAGGAGTCAGACGGATGGAGATCACCAAGGAGCAGGAGAAGGCGCTCGGCCTCGCCATCAACCACATCGAGCGGCAGTACGGCAAGGGCTCGATCATGCGGCTCGGCACGGACCGCAGGATCCAGGTCGAGGCGATCCCCACCGGGGCTTTCAACCTGGACGTCGCGATCGGTGTGGGGGGGATCCCCAAGGGCCGCGTCACCGAGATCTTCGGGCCGGAGTCGAGCGGCAAGACCACGCTCGCCCTGTCGGTCATCGCCAGCGCCCAGAAACAGGGCGGGATCGCCGCCTTCATCGACGCCGAGCACGCGCTGGACGCCGAGTACGCGCGGAAGCTCGGCGTCGACATCGAGAACCTGCTGGTCTCCCAGCCCGACACGGGCGAGCAGGCGCTCGAGATCGCCGAGGTGCTGGTGCGGTCCAACGCGGTCGCGGTGGTCGTCGTGGACTCGGTCGCGGCGCTGGTCCCCAGGGCCGAGATCGAAGGGGAGATGGGGGACAGCCACGTGGGGCTCCAGGCGCGGCTCATGAGCCAGGCCCTTCGGAAGCTGGCCGGCGCCATCAACCGGTCGCAGACCGCGGTCATCTTCATCAACCAGATCCGCGAGAAGATCGGGGTCATGTTCGGGAACCCCGAGACCCAGCCCGGCGGGCGGGCGCTCAAGTTCTACTCGTCGGTGCGGCTCGACATCCGGCGGGTCGGAGGCGTCAAGGACCGCGAGGAGTACGTCGGGAACCGCTGCCGGGTCAAGGTCGTCAAGAACAAGGTCGCGCCCCCCTTCAAGCAGGCCGAGTTCGACGTCATCTACGGCGAGGGAATCAGCCGCGAGGGCCTGCTTCTCGACGAGGGTGCCGACCACAACGTGGTCGAGAAGTCGGGCGCCTGGTACAGCTACGGCGAGACCCGCCTCGGTCAGGGCCGCGAGAACGCGCGCCTGTTCCTCAAGGACAACCCGGACATCGCCGACCAGATCGAAAACCACCTCAAGGTCGAGATGGGGATCTACCAGCCGGAGGCCGGGGAGGCGGACGCCGACGAGGGCGAGGTCGAGGAGGCCGGGGAGCGGGCGGGGAGCAAGAAGGGACAGTAGGACGGCGAGGGGCGGGAACGCAATGAGTTTGCCATGAGCCCCATCCGTCGTCTCGACCTCGCCACCTGGAACCGCCGCGAGCACTTCGCCTTCTACCGCGGTTACGACAACCCGTACTTCAACATCTGCGCTCCGGTCGACGTGACGCGGCTGCTCGAGCGAAGCCGCTCCGAAGGAGGGCCCTCCTTCTTTCTGGGCTCGCTCTGGGCGAGCCTGGCGGCGGTCAACGAGATCGAGGAGCTGCGGTACCGGATCCGGGGCGAGGACGTCGTCGTCCACGACCGGGTCCACGGGGGCTCGACAGTGCTGGTGCCGGACGGCACCTTCCGGTTCGGGTACTTCGACTACGACCCCGACTTCTGGTCCTTCGCTGAAGGGGCGGCCTCGGTCCTGGAGCGGGTCCGGGCCGAGATGGGGCCGCTGGAGGCCCGCCCCGAGCGGGACGACATGATCCACTACTCGATCATTCCGTGGGTCGCCTTCACCAGCTTCTCCCACGCCCGGCGCTGGGGGACGGACGACTCGGTCCCCAAGGTCGTCTTCGGGCGCCATCAGCGGGACGCGGACGCCGACCGGATGCCCGTCTCGATCGAGGTCCACCACGCGCTCGTGGACGGTCTCCACGTGGGGCGTTTCTTCGAACGGTTCCAGCACCATCTGGACGAGCTCGCGACGGCGTCGCTGTCGCCGGCCGGCGAGGAGGGAAGCGGTGGTTGACGGGATCCGCCGTCGCACGTTCCTCGGGACCGGCCTCGCCCTGGGGATCGCGGGTTCGTTCGGGCCGGTTCCGCTCGCCGCCTCGCGGCTCGGGAAGGCGGCGCGCCCGGGGCGGTCCGATTTCGAGTTCGAGGAGGCGACGATCGCCGACCTCCAGCAGAGAATGAAATCGGGCGAGCAGACGGCGCGCTCGCTCGCCGAAGCCTACCTGACGCGGATCGAGGAGCTCGACCGGGACGGGCCCGCTCTCCGCGCCCTCCTCGAGACGAATCCGGACGCGCTCGCGGTCGCCGACGAGCTGGACGCCGAGCGTCGAGCCGGGAGCATCCAGGGGCCCCTGCACGGGATCCCCGTGCTCCTCAAGGACAACATCGAGACGGCCGACCGGATGGAGACGACGGCCGGCTCGCTCGCCCTCCTGGGCGCGACACCCGCGCGCGACGCGTTCGTGTCCGGACGGCTTCGAGAGGCCGGAGCCGTCGTCCTCGGAAAGACCAACCTGAGCGAGTGGGCGAACTTCCGCTCGACCGCCTCGTCCAGCGGCTGGAGCGCCCGCGGGGGACAGGCGAGGAACCCCTATGCGCTCGATCGGACGCCGTGCGGATCCAGCTCGGGCTCGGGGACGGCGGTCGCCGCCAACCTGTGCGCCGTCGCGGTCGGAACGGAGACGGACGGCTCGGTCGTCTGCCCCGCCTCGGCCAACTCGGTCGTCGGGATCAAGCCGACGCTGGGGCTGGTCAGCCGCTCGGGCATCGTGCCCCTCTCGCACAGCCAGGACACGGCGGGGCCCATGGCACGGACGGTGGCCGACGCCGCGATCCTCCTGGGGGCGATGGCCGGAGCCGACCCCGCCGATCCGGCCACCGCCGGGAAGGGCGGGCGTCCGCAGGACTACACGAGCTTCCTCGACCCGCACGGCCTGGAGGGCGCGAGGATCGGGATCCCGCGCGAGAGGTTCTTCGGCTACAGCGAGGAGTCGGATCGGATCGCGGAGGCGGCGATCGAGGCGCTGCGGGAGGCGGGGGCCGTCCTCGTCGACCCGGCCGAGCTCCCGCACGCGGGCGAGTACGATGACAGCGAGTACGAGGTCCTCCTGTACGACTTCAAGGCCGATCTCAACGCCTATCTGGCGGGGCGACCCGGCGCGCCGGTCGGTTCGCTCTCGGCTCTGATCCGCTTCAACGAGGAACGGCGGGCCGAGGAGATGCCGTTCTTCGGCCAGGAGATCTTCGTCCAGGCCGAGGAGAAGGGACCGCTGACCGAGACGGCCTATCTGGAGGCGCTCGAGAAAAACCACCGGCTCTCCCGCGCCGAGGGGATCGACAAGGTCATGGACGAGCATCGGCTGGACGCGCTCTTTGCGCCCACCACCAGCCCACCCTGGACGATCGACCTGGTGAACGGCGACCACGGCCTTGGCGGCTGCTCGACCCCGGCCGCCGTGGCGGGCTACCCGCACGTCACGGTGCCGGCCGGCTACGCCTTCGGGCTCCCCGTCGGGGTTTCGTTCTTCGGGCGCGCGTGGAGCGAGCCCGTCCTGATCCGGCTGGCCTACGCCTTCGAGCAGACGCTCGAGGCAAGGCGGCCGCCTCGCTTTTCAACGACCGCCGAGCTCGAGGCGCCATGAAGATCGCCTACCTGGCCGATCACCCCGAGCACATCCCGCAGCTCGCGGGCTGGCTGCATGCCCAGTGGGGATACCTGCACGAGAACGATTCTGTCGAGCGCCGGGCGGCGCGGCTGGAGTCGCGCGCGACTCGGGGCGGGATCCCGGTCACCTTCGTGGCGGTCGATGGGGTGATCCTCCTCGGTTCGGCGAGCCTCGTCGACGACGATCTGGAGACCCGGCCCGAGCTGACCCCCTGGCTGGCAAGCGTCTACGTGGCCCCCGAGCATCGGGGGAAGGGCGTGGGATCGGCCCTGGTGCAGCGGGTGGTCGAGGAGGCGCGGGACTCCGGAGTCTCCCGCCTCTACCTGTGGACCACCGACCAGGAGCGGCTGTACGCCCGGCTCGGGTGGATCCCTGTCGAGCGCATGCGGTTCCAGGATGAGGACATCGTGGTCATGACGATCGAGCCGTGAGCGGAGCGAATCGTTGAACGCGCGGGTCCGAAATGCGTCGACCAGGCCATTCTTTACAGACGAACTCTTCGCCTTCCTGCGCGACCTCGCCCGGAACAACGATCGAACCTGGTTCGCCGAGAACCGTGACCGCTACGAGCGCGAGGTGAGGGGACCGGCGCTCCAGTTCGTGGCCGCGCTCGCGCCCCACCTCCGGACGATCAGCCCTCACTTTCGGGCGGATCCGCGGCCCGCGGGCGGGTCCTTGTTCCGGATCCACCGCGACGTGCGTTTCTCGAAGGACAAGAGCCCCTACAAGACCCACGTCGGGATCCGCTTCCCTCACCGCGCGGGGAAGGACGTCCACGCGCCGGGATTCTATCTGCATCTCGAACCGGGCGAGGTATTCATGGGGTGCGGGGTGTGGCATCCGGATGGCGAGACCCTCTCTCGGATCCGCGCTTCGATCGCCGCCCGGCCCGATCGCTGGCGACGGGTCCGGGATGGAAAGCGCTTCCGTCGCGGGTTCCGGCTGGGCGGCGATTCCCTCCGGCGAGCACCCGCGGGATACGACACCGATCATCCGTTGATCGAGGACTTGAAGCGCAAGGACTACATCGCCGTTGCCGAACTGGACGAGAAGGCCGTCCAGCGCTCCGACTTCGTGGGGGTCTTCGCAGCGATGTGCCGGGACGCCGAACCCTTCCAGCGTTTTCTGTGCGATGCGCTGGGTCTGGAGATGTGATGGGCCGGCTGGAGGCGATCTGGATCAAGCGTCGCCGCGGCGACCCCATGGATCCCGTGGACCGGGCGAGGCTGGTCGCCGACCGCGGGCTGACGGGAAACGCGGATCAGGGCGGGCGGCGTCAGGTGACCATCATCGCCCGCGAGACCTGGGATCGGCTGATGATGGAGCTTGGAAGCTCGGTGGATCCATCGGCCAGACGGGCGAACCTCATGGTGAGCGGGCTCGACCTGGAGGAAAGCCGCGAGCGGATCCTCGAGGTCGGCGAGTGCCGGATCCGGATCCGGGGGGAGACCCGGCCCTGCGAGCTCATGGACGCCGCGCTCACGGGTCTCAGGGACGCCATGCGCCCGCGGTGGGGCGGCGGTGCCTACGGCGTCGTGGTCGCCGACGGCGAGATCCGCGTGGGCGATCCAGTGGAGTGGGCCGCCCCCGACGGAACGCCGACGGAGGAGACATTGCCCGGCGGCTGAGGCGCCGGCCTCACGATCAGCGGTCTCCGCGCGACGGTCCTCCGCGAATGCCCGAGCTGGTAACGGATCTCGTACGTTCCCGGCAGGGCCGGCGCCTGCAGGGTGAGCGGCCGGCTCGAGGTCTGCGCCATCGCGTAAGTCTCCTCGTGCGACCCGCGCGGGCGGGCGATCGCGACGTGGTCGTCCTCGGCCCGGAAGCCGGTCCAGTCGATCCTCACCGGAGAACCGACTTCGGCGACCCTCGGCGCCTCCAGTCGGACCGGACACGAGCCGAAAGCGGAGGCCAGGGTCGGGCGGCTCCGCGCCACCCGCTCACGGGCCCGGTCCCGACCCAGGCTCCAGGTCCGCCAGTCCGGGGAATCGGGAGGATGGTCCGCCAGCAGGGCCTCGGCCACGACGCATCGCTGCCAGCGATCGAGTCGGGGGAGTACGGCCAGGAGCGCGGGGGCGGCGTCCTCGCCGAGGGTTGCCGCGTAGCGGGCGTCGAAGCCGTTCGTGTCCCCCTCACCGGAGCCGGCTCCGGCCTCCCGGGGGAGACGGTCGGAGTTCACGCGCACGATCGCGGCCTCCGGGTTCAGGGCCGCGAGCCCGAGCCATACGACGCCCAACCCCGCCAGGGCGCCGGCCATGAACCGTCGCCGACGGCCCGCCAGGACGGTTCCCGCGAACCACGCCAGCACGAACGCCAGCCAGGCCATGAAGGCCGAGGTGTAGAGGCGGAGCTCGGTCAGCCCGTAGGCGGAGACGTAGAGCCGCATCCGGGC
>DATEDS010000037.1:0-9335 GCA_035281565.1 Gemmatimonadota bacterium | reverse complement strand
CCGGAACTCGCTCACCGCCCACAGGCGCTCCTCCTCGACCGCGAGTCCCGTCTCCTCCAGGAGCTCCCGCACGAGGCCGTCGATCAACGACTCGCCGGGCTCCAGATGGCCGCCGGGGAGGACCCAGTAACGATCGCTCCCCTTCCGATGGAGCGCACAGAGGAGGCGGCCGTCCGAGAAGCACACGCCCTGCACGCGGACCTGGGTCGGGGGAGGCGGCACGTCAGAAGCGGAGCTCGGTCGCGAGCCGGTCCAGGTCGGGGGGTCCGTAGACCGGCCAGCGCCGCGTTCCCGGGGACGCGCCGACCAGCGCGGAGGGATCCTCGAGCGAGCCCGACAACTGCGCGTCCGGGACGAAGACCGCGTCGATCCGGTCCAGGATCCGTCGCGCCGAGGCCTTGATCTCGCGCTGGGCGGGGTGCGCGACGAGGAGGGCGAGCCGCGGCCTTGGCAACCGCTCCAAGATCCGGTTGCCCTCGACCAGGACGCCGTCGACGCCCGCCAGCTCGGCCAGCGCCCGGGACAGACCGTCGTGCTCCTGCCCGCGTGCCGCCACCACCCATCGCACGTCGGTGGCTCCGGCCTCCCAGTAACGGCCGGTATCCTTGCCCTTCACGCCGGTCACGTCACGGTCGGCGAACACGCGGGGACGGTCTCCGAGGAGGTGGCTGACGCAGCAGGTCTCCGGGTCACGGCCGCAGGAGCGGTAGTGGCCGCGCGTCACCTTGACCGCGGCCCATCCGGGGAGTCGACCGAGGAGCGCGCACATCAATCCCGTCTTCCCGACCTCGGAGGCGGTGCCGCTCACCGTGACCACGATCATGGCCTGGAATCTAGCGGGACGTCGAGAACGGCCAAACCGCTCAACCGGCGGTCACGATCTCCCCGGCGTGGGTGAGCGCGAACGAGAGCCCCTCGATCTCGATGGCCAGGTTCACGTCGCGAAGGGTAACGCCGCGCGGCACGCTGATCTTCTTGGGCGCGAAGTTGAGGATCGCTTCGACCCCCGCCTCGACCAGCCGGTCGGCGACCTCCTGCGCGCTCTCGCGCGGGGTGACGATCACGCCCATCTCGATTCCCCGGTCGGCCACCACCTCCGCCAGCCGGGCCACGTCCTCGACCGCCAGCTCGCCCCACCGACGCCCGATCTTGGCCGGATCGCGATCGAACACGGCCACGAAGTCGAAGCCCTGACGGCGGAATCCGTCGTACTGGTAGAGCGCCGCCCCGAGCCGCCCCGCGCCCGCCAGGCAGACCCGCCAGCGCCGGTCGACGCCGAGGATCTGGCGCAGCCGTCCGCGCAGCTCCTCCACGGGGTAGCCGAGCCCGCGCTTGCCGAACGAGCCGAACCGCGACAGGTCCTTGCGGACCTGGGCCGACGTCATGCCGCCCTTTTCGGCCAGGTCGTCGCTGCTGACGGTCGTCGCTCCGGCTGCCTCGAACTCGTCGAGAAACCGGAGGTAGTGGCTCAGACGACGGACCGCCGACTCGGAGATCGCGCGCGGCTTCATCTCGGGAGGCGTGTTTGTGACTTTTTTCACAAGCCCGGTCCGAGTATAGGGGAACCTCGCGAAGGGGGTCAAGCGTCGACCCCGTTGCCAGGCCGGGCTATGCTGGGGCCGTCATGGGCCGGGTCGAGCCTTCCTCCGAGCCGGGTGCCGGGCGAACGGGCTTCCTCGCCCGGATCGGTCTCCGGACGCCCGAACACCGAGCATGGGCGATGTACGACTGGGCCAACTCGGCGGTCGTCCTGACGATCGTGACCGCCATCTTCCCTCTCTTCTTCGTCAACTACTCGGGCGCGGGCCTGGCGGAGGGCGTCGCTCTCCAGCGCTACGCCTGGGCCAGCGCGCTGGCGCTGCTCGTGGTGGCGCCGCTGGCTCCCGTCCTGGGCGCCATGGCCGATTACGGAGGCCGCAAGAAGCGGTTTCTGGGAGGCTTTCTGGCGCTCGGCGCGGGGGGCGCCGCCGGCATGTTCTTCCTGCGGCAGGGTGACTGGCTCACCGCGATCCTCCTGCTCACGGTCGTCACGGTGGGCGCCCAGGGAAGCTTCGTCTTCTACGAGTCGCTTCTCCCCCACATCGCCCATGGCGACGAGATGGACCGGGTCTCGACTGCCGGGTACGCGCTCGGGTACTTCGGCAGCTCGATCCTGCTCGCGCTGCAGATCCTGTGGATTAGGAATCCCGGCCTCCTGGGGCTCCCGACGGGCGGTGGTCTCGATCCCGCCACCGCATCGCTCCCCACACGGCTGGCCCTTCTGTCGGTTGCGGGATGGTGGGTCGTCTTCAGCGTGCCGCTCTTCCTTCGCGTGCGGGAGCCCAGGCCCCTGCTGGAGCCGGACGAGCGCCCGCGCCAGAATCCGGCCCGGGTCGCCCTCCAACGCCTGCGCGAGACCTTTCGAGAGCTGCGGCGCTACCGGCAGGCTTTTCTGATGCTGATCGCGTTCCTCATCTACAACGACGGTATTCAGACGATCATCAAGCTCTCGGCCGTCTACGGAGACGACATCGGACTGAGTACGGGAGCCTTGATCGTCGCGATCTTCATCGCCCAGATCGTCGGCATCCCGTTCGCGTTCCTGTTCGGCGGGCTGGCGGGGCGGATCGGCGCCAAGCGCTCCGTCCTCCTGGGGCTGGTGGTCTACACCGGTGTGTCGATCTCCGCCTACTTCCTGCGCACGGAGACCCAGTTCCTCGCGCTCGCCGTGGTCCTCGGCATGGTGCAGGGAGGTACCCAGGCGCTCAGCCGCTCGCTGTTCGCCAGTCTGATCCCACGCCACAAATCGTCGGAGTTCTTCGGTTTCTGGAGCGTCCTGGAAAAGTTCGCGGGCGTGGTGGGGCCGGCCCTCTTTGCCACCGTCCACGGACTGACCGGCCAGAGCCGGCAGGCGATCCTGTCGGTGATCGCCTTCTTCGTGATCGGGGCCCTTCTGCTCACCCGGGTGGACGTGGAGGCCGGCCGGACGACGGCCCGCGAAGCCGACCGGGGCCTCCGGCCCGCCGGATGACGGAATTGCTTTTTCCACACCTATCCACACGCCTTCGGGATCGGGGCTCCCGTCCATCCGACCACGGTGCGGGTCGGTCGGGGTGGTATCCACCGAGGGCCAGGTCCCTTCGCCCGAGGGACGGCTAAAACCAGGCAAATCTCAATGTGACAAGAAGTTGAACGACGCGATCTCATCTAGAGCACGATGTTCGGTCCCTGACCGCTACTGCACTGGGGGTCGAGCGCCGATCTACGACCGGCCGCCGCCCCCCGTGCAGTTCTCAAAGAGCGGCTGTGGAAAACGCGCCCGCCCTTGGGCTTGCGGGACGTCTCAGGAGGGCGTTCCGGTCAGGGCCCCCTCGAGCCGTATCCACTCCGCGACGTCCAGGGTCTCGGGACGGCGCTCCAGGTCGACCCCGGCGATCGTGACCTCCCCGGCGGCCCGGGAAACTTCCAGCTCCGCCTTCAGCGAGTTCCGGAGCTGCTTGCGCCGCTGCTCGAAGGCCGTCCGGACAAGCCGCCGGACCCGTTCCCGGCGAGAGGGGTCGAGCCCGGGCGGAGCGCCGGGCACGAGCCGGACGACCGTCGACCGGACCCGGGGCGGCGGCCGGAACTGCCCCCGCCCGACGTCGAAGAGAACCTCGACCCGGGCCGACAGCCCGACGCCGACCGTCAGGGCGCCGTACGCCCGGGTCCCCGGGGACGCCGCCAGACGCTCGGCCACCTCGCGCTGCACCATGACCACGATCTCCGGAATCTCGATCCGGTCGGCCAGCTCGAGCAGGTGAAACAGAAGGGGTGAGGTCACCGCGTAGGGCAGGTTGCCGATCACGTAGAGGGGGCCCTCTCCGTCCGGCTCGTAGTCGAGGGCGTCCCCACGGACCACGGTCAGGTCACCGCCCGGCCAGCGCCGCTCGAGCGCTGCGGCGAGACCGGCATCCATCTCGACCGCGATGATCCGCCACCCGCGGTCCAGGAGGTGCTCGGTCAGCGCACCTTCCCCAGGCCCGATCTCCAGCACTCGCGCGCCGGGCGGAGCGCGCAGGCTCCCGGCGATCCGCCGGGCTGTCCGCCGATCGTGTAGGAAGTGCTGGGAAAGTCGCGGCCGGCGGGCCGTCAACGCGCCAGCCGGCGTTCCGCTTCCTGGATCCCGTCGGCGAAGGCCATCCGATCCTCCAGGCGGAGCTTCCGGACGAGGTCGGCGAAACGGTCCGGCAGCCCGGCCACGACCAGCGCGCCGCCGGCTCCTTCACAGCGGCGATGGAGCCGATAGAGGAGGGCCAGCCCAGGCGTGTCGACGTGGCCGATCGCCGTGAGGTCGAGGACAAGCCGGAGGGCGCCCGCGTCCAGCGCCTGGTCGACCGCCGCCTCGAGCGCGCTCATGTTGGAGACGAGCAGGTCGCCGGTCACTTCGAGGACCACGGCACCGCCGGCTGGAGCGGACCGCGGCTCGATCAGCAGCGGCTCGACCGGCGGAACCGTCATCCCCGGATCCCGAGCCGACGGGCGGCCGCTTCGAGCCGCCGTGCGGCCTCGGCCAGCGCCTCGTCGGAGGCCGCGAACGAGATCCGGACATACCCCTCGCCGCCGAACGCGGCTCCCGGCACGAGGGCCAGCCGCTCGTGCTCGAGCAGATCGAAGCACAGCGTCGCCGACGTCAGGTCGGCCGCCCGGCACCATGCCCGCGCATCCACCCAGACGTAGAACGCCCCGTCGGGGGGGAAGACCGCCAGACCCGGGATTCCCCGAAGCGCCGCCAGCAGAGCCTCGCGGCGGCGGGCGAACGCCTCCACCATCCCCGCGATCGACCGCAGGCGGGCCTCGACGTCAACGAGAGCCGCCAACGCGGCATGTTGCGCGGGGAGCGCCGTGTTCGTGTTGATGTGACCCTGAAGGCGGGTCATCGCGCGCACGACCTCGACGGGACCGGCCGCGTACCCCACCCGCCAGCCGGTCATCGAGAACGCCTTCGAGAACCCGTTGACGACGAGGATCCGGGCGGCCTCACCCGCGTGCGGGGCCACCGACGCGAACTGCCGTCCATAACGGATCTCGGAATAGATCTCGTCGGACACGATCCAAGCCTCGTGGCGGGCGGCGATCTCAACCAGCCCGGCGATGTCGGCCTCGCTGAGCATGGCCCCCGTCGGGTTGCTCGGGCTGTTCAGGACGAGGCCCCGCGCCCCCTGGTCGAACGCCCGTTCGACCGCCTCGACCCTCGGGCGGAATCCGTCCTCCGGATGCGTCGGAACGACCACCGGCTCGGCCCGCGCCAGCCGCACCATGGGCGGGTACGAGACCCAGTAGGGGGCCAGGATCGCCACCCGGTCACCGGGTCCGAAGAGGGTGAAGATCGCGTCGAAGAGGGCCTGTTTGGCCCCCACCGAGACGATCACCTGCTCGGGATGCCACGACCCGCCGCACGTCTCCTCGAGGTACGCGGCGATGGCCGCCTTGAGCGGGACCAGGCCGCCCGCCGGCGGATAGTGTGTGTGGCCCGCGCGGATGGCCGCGATCCCCGCTTCGGCGATGTATGCCGGCGTCGGAAAGTCGGGTTCCCCCGCCGACAGCGAGACGACCGGGAGCTCGGCCGTGTCCAGCTCGGCCGCCCGCCGGGTCATCGCCAGCGTCTCCGACTCGGTGACCCCGACCAGGTTCGGATGCTCCTCGGCCCTGACCGTCGTCAAGTGCCCGACCGTCCGAATCGCTCCGTCAGCCGCCGGGCGACCGACGGCGAGACGAACGGGGTCACGTCGCCCCCCAGCCGGGCCACTTCGCGCACCAGGCTCGAGCTCAGGAACGAATAGGTCGTGTCGGGGGCCATGAAGATGATCTCTATCTCCTCCGCCAGGTGCTTGTTCATCAGCGCCATCTGGAACTCGTACTCGAAGTCGGAGACCGCCCGCAGGCCGCGCAGGATGACGGTCGCGTTCCGCGAGCGGGCGAACTCGACCGTGAGGCCCGAGAACGTCTCCACACGGATTCGCCCCTCGCCCGCGGTCACCTCGCGCAGCATGGCCACCCGGTCCTCGACCGGGAACAGCGACTCCTTCCCCGTGTCCACCGCGATCCCGACGACCAGCTCGTCGACGATCCGGAGCGCGCGCTCGATCAGGTCCTCGTGGCCTCGCGTCACCGGGTCGAAGGTGCCCGGATAGAGCCCGACCAGCCGGCCGCCCGTTCCGCTCACGTGCGCCAGAAGAAGGTTGCCGCCGTGTCGCCCCAGCGCCTCGTCTCGGCCGCTTCCGGAAGGTCCGGATGCGGGCGACGGACCGCGTGCTCGAGCACCCAGACCCGTCCCCACCAGTCCGACGTGGCGATCACGTCGAGGATCGGCTCGGGGTCGTCGCGGTACGGAGGATCGCAGAAGACCACATCGAAGCGGGTCCCATCTTCGGGAATCCTCCGGCAGAAGTCCAGGGCCCCGGCGCGGACGACCCGGGTCGTCCCGGCGAGCCCGAGCTCGGTCACGTTGCGATCGAGCGCCCGAAGCGCCGCCGGATCGCGCTCGACGCACACGGCCTCGCGGGCGCCCCGGCTCTGGGCCTCGATCGCCATCGCGCCCGTGCCGGCGTACAGGTCGAGGACGCGGGCCTCGACGACGGCATCGCCCAGGATGCTGAAGATGGCTTCCCGGACCCGGTCCGAGGTCGGCCGGAGCGCGCCTCCGCGCGGCACCCGCAGACGACGGCCCCCGAGCCGCCCCCCGACGACCCTCAAACGCGGCTCACCCCGGGCCGTCCTCCAGCCGCACGTCGATCAGCCGCCCCTGGAGGGTCGAGCGGCCCAGGTACACGTTCTCCCGCAGGCGGCAGACGACCGTCATCGGCCCCCGATTCATGTTCAGCTCGCCCAGCAGGTGCCCGAGGTTGAAGCCGATCGTGTCGAGCGTCCGGCCGTTCCGGGCGACGACCATCTTCAGGTGGTTCTCGCCGACGATGCGCGGATAGCCCCGGGCGGCGACGCTGCGGAGCGCCAGGATGGGCTCGGGGTTGCCGGGCCCGTAGGGGCCGAACCGGCTGAGCTCGAGGAAGAGCCGCGCGTCCACGGTCTCGAGCGGTAGCTCGAGGTCGATCGTCAGGCTGGGGATGAGCTCCTCGCCCGCCAGCCGCTCCGCCGCGTGACGCTGGAACGCGGCCCGGAAACCGTCCACGGCCTCGCGGCGGATGGCGAGGCCGGCCGCGGTCCGGTGGCCGCCGAACGCGTTCAGGTGGCAGGCGCACGCCTCGAGCCCCTCGAGCAGGTGAAAGCCCGGAATGCTCCGCGCAGAGCCGCGTCCGTTCCCGTCCGCGTCCAGCGCGATCAGGACGGTCGGTCGGTGGAACCGTTCGACCACGCGCGAGGCCACGATCCCGATGACTCCGGGGTGCCACCCCTCCCCCGCCATCACGATGGCCCGGTCCCGCTCCGGGTCGTAGCTGGACTCGACCCGATCGAGGACCTCGGCGAGGAGCCGGCGGTCCTCCTCCTGCCGGGTCGTGTTCACGCCCTCGAAGGCCTCGGCGATCGCTTCCGCCTCGGCGGCGTCATCGGTGAGGAGGAGCCCGACCGCTTTTTCCGCCGCGTCCATCCGCCCGACCGCATTGATGCGCGGAGCGAGGACGAAGCCGATCTGCCACGCGGTCGGCCTCGTTCCGGCGAGGCCGGTCCGCAACATGAGCGCCCGAAGACCCGCATTGCGGGTCCGTGCCAGGACTTCGAGGCCGTACCGGACCAGGATCCGGTTCTCCCCGGTCAAGGGCACCAGGTCGGCGATCGTCCCCAGCGCCACCAGATCGAGCGCGAACCGGAGCGTCTCCCGGTCGCGCCCAGCGGCCAGCTCGAGCGCCTCGCACAGCTTGTAGGCGACCCCGACCGCCGCCAGATCGCGATCCGGATAGCCGGACTCGGGGATCCGCGGATTCAGCACCGCCAGGGCGTTCGGAAGCGCCGGGCCGGGCTCGTGGTGATCGGAGATGACGACGTCCATCCCCAGCTCGCGCGCCCGCGCGACCTCGTCCACGGCGGTCACTCCGCAATCGCACGTGACGAGGAGGCGTGTCCCGCGCGCGGCCAGGATCTCGATCCCGCTCCGGGATACGCCGTAGCCGTCTTCGATCCGATGGGGGATGTAGTAGTCGGCCCGGGCGCCCCTCCAACGGAGGTATCGGACGAGAACCGCGGTCGCCGTGATCCCGTCCACGTCGTAGTCGCCGTGCACGGCGATCGGCTCGCCGCCCCGAATCGCGGCCTCGATCCGCGCCACGGCAGCGTCCATGCCGCGCATCAGGAACGGGTCGTGGAGCAGGTCGAACGAGGGCCACAGGAAGCACCGCGCACGATCCGGCGAGCGGTAGCCGCGGCGGACGAGCAGTTCGGCGATCGGGGTCGGGAGGTGGAGCGCCCGGGCGAGGTCGAGCGCCGCCTGGCGATCGACCGGATCGGGCCAGCTCCAGCGGGGTTGCAGCACGGCCTGTCCCTGTTGAGGGTGGACGAGGGAGCCCGCCGACATGGATGGGATGGGTGGTGCAGGGGTCGGACGGACGATAAGCCGGGTTCTGTACCGCCCTCGCGGGCGGTGACGGCCATCGATCTGAGCGGCCTACCCGGAAGTCGAGCGCGGCGGGCCGCCGCCTCCTTCCCTACATGGCCTTGCTCCGGATGGGGTTTGCCGTGCCGCCCCGCTCGCGCGGTGGCGCGGTGGGCTCTTACCCCACCGTTTCACCCTTACCGGCGGCCCGGAGGCCCCCGGCGGTCTGTTTTCTGTGGCACTTTCCGTCACCCCGAAGGGTGCCTCGCGTTGCGACCGTCTCCGATCCCTCCGCGAGCATCCTGCCCTGTGGAGCCCGGACTTTCCTCCGGCGACGGGGTTCGCGAAGCGGATCCCGTACCGGCGACCGTCTGTCCGACCGGCCCCTGCACCGCTTGAAGATGCACGTCGATGGCCCGATTGGCCAGTTCGTCGGCGCGCCGGTTCTCCTCCCGCGCGACGTGCCGCAGGACGACCTCGGCGGCCTTCTCCAGATACTCCTGCACACTCCCCCACCGCTCGGCGAGATCGGCGTTCCTGACCCGATACTGGCCCTTGAGCTGGCGCACCATGAGCTCGGAGTCGCTGTAGATCTCGAGCCAGGTCCGGCGGTCCGGCCGGATCGCGGCCAGCGCGTGGAGCAGCGCCTCGTACTCGGCCTGGTTGTTGGTCCGCTCTCCCAGGTAGGCGGAGCTCTCTTCGATCAGCTCGCCGTCCAGGGTCTCGATCACCCAGCCGGCTCCGGCCGGCCCCGGGTTGCCGCGCGCGGCTCCGTCGCTGTGGACGAGGATGTGACGCTCTCTCAGACCTGGCTCCTCGCCTCGGCGGGAGCCTC
>DATEDS010000036.1:0-6735 GCA_035281565.1 Gemmatimonadota bacterium | reverse complement strand
GGAGTGGGTGGTGGCCCTCCTGACACGGGTCGAGCGCCTCGGCGCGTGGGCCGGCGTCCTGCTGGCCGCGCTCTGGATCCCGGTTGCCCTCCTGCTCGTTCCGGGTTCGCTGGTCACGCTGGGCACCGGTTTCCTGCTGGGCGTCGGCTGGGGGATGGTCACGGTGTCGATCGGCAGCACCCTCGGAGCCGTGGCGGCCTTTCTGGTGGGGCGGACGGTGGCCCGGGAACGTGTCCGGGTCTGGATCGCCGACCGGCCCCGCTTCCGCGCCGTGGACCGGGCGGTCGAGAAGGACGGGCTCGGGATCGTGCTCCTGACCCGGCTCTCACCCCTGTTCCCGTACAACTTCCTGAACTACGCCTACGGATTGACCGGGGTCCGGCTCCGGGATTACGCCTTGGGGTCGTGGGTCGGGATGCTGCCGGGAACGCTCCTGTACGTGGTCCTCGGCTCGACCGCCCAGGCGCTGACGTCGCTCGGCATGGGCCACCGGCAGCGGGGCGCGCTCGAGTGGATCGCGTTCGGCGTCGGGCTCCTGGCCACGGCGGCCGTGACGTGGCTCGTGGCGCGCCGGGCGACAAGGATCCTGGAGGAGCGGACGGGGATGGAGACGGACCCTGCGTGAATCGGGGACATCGGCGGGCGTGAATCCGGGCGTTCCTCCGTACGACCTGCGCCGGGAATCCCTGGTCCGACCGCCCGACTGGGCGAATCCGCGTCCGGCGGAGCGCTATGACCTGGTCGTCCTGGGGGCCGGCACGGCGGGGCTCGTCGCCGCGGCCGGGGCGGCCGGCCTCGGCGCCCGGGTGGCGCTCGTCGAGCGCGGCTTCATGGGAGGCGATTGCCTCAATTTCGGCTGCGTCCCCTCGAAGGCGCTCCTGGTCTCGGCACGGCGGGCCGCCGAGGCGAAGCGAGCCGGCCGGTACGGGGTCAGGACCGCGGGGGTCGAGGTCGACTTCGGGGCGGTCATGGAGCGGATGCGCCGGATACGGGCCGACCTCGCCGTCCACGACTCCGCCTCGCGGTTCCGCGACCTGGGCGTGGACGTGTTTCTCGGGGAGGGACGCTTCGTCGGCCGGCATGCCATGGAGGTCGACGGAAATGCCCTGCGCTTTCGCCGGGCCTTGGTGGCGACGGGCGGAGCGCCGCTGGTCCCGTCCGTTCCCGGCCTCATGGAGGCCGGCTTCCACACCAACGAGACGGTGTTCGATCTCGAGACGCTGCCGTCCCGGCTGGGGGTGGTCGGCGGCGGCCCGGTCGGTTGCGAGCTGGCCCAGGCGTTCGCCCGCTTCGGCGCGGCCGTCACGCTGGTCGAGAGACTGGACCGGCTCCTCGCGAACGACGAGCCGGACGCGGCCCGACTCGTGACCGACGCGCTCGGCGGGGAAGGGATCCGGGTCCTGGCCGGTCACGACCTGGAGCGGGTCGAGCGGCGCGGTCCCGTAAGCACCCTCTTCCTTCGTGGTCCCGCCGGTCCGGCCCGGGTCGAGGTCGACGCGATCCTGGTCGCCGCCGGGCGGCGGCCGGCGGTCGACGGGATCGGGCTCGAAGCGGCCGGGATCGAGCATGACGTCCAGGCGGGAATCCGTGTCGACGACCGGCTCCGGACCACGAACCGCGCCGTCTACGGGGCGGGCGACGTGGCCGGGCGGCACCGTTTCACGCACATGGCCGACGCCGAGGCCAGGATCGTCCTCAGGAACGCGCTCTTCCCGGGTCGCCGGAAGGCCAGCACGCTCCACGTCCCGTGGTGCACGTTCACCGATCCCGAGGTGGCCCGGGTCGGCCACTCGGCCGAATCCGCGGCCGAGGCGGGGATCGCGATCGACTCGTTCATGAGGCCTCTCTCCAGAGTCGACCGCTTCGTAGTCGAGGGAGAGGAGGCCGGCTTCGTCCGCGTCCACGTGCGGCAGGGGACGGACGAGATCGTCGGCGCGACCGTGGCCGGGGCTCACGCGGGGGAGCTGATCGGCCTGGTCGCCCTCGCGATGAGGGCCGGAGCGGGCCTCGGGACCCTCGCGGACACGCTGTTTCCCTATCCGACCCGCTCCGAGGCCCTGCGGGGGGTCGCCGACGAATGGCAGCGGTCGCGGCTCACGCCGGGGATCCGCCGGCTGCTCGAAGGATGGTTCCGGCTCCGGAGATGAGGACCGTCGGACCCGGGCCGCCGGCGTGTGCCGGCGGCCCGGAGACCGACCTGGGTCTCACAGGTTCGGGTTCGTGTCGAGCTCGCTCTGCGGGATCGGGAAGCACTGGTCGCCGCCCTGGAGGAACGGGTCGTTCCGGCGCCGCATGTCGGCCAGCCGGTGCCCCTCGAGCCAGAGCTCGAACGACCGTTCCTGGGCGACGTCCTGCCCGCCCGCCTCGGCGGCAATCAAGGCCGCCTCGGCGCCGCTGGCCAGTCGGATGTCACTCGACCGCAGGGGGTACTTCAGCTGCACGAAGAGCGGCGTCGCGTTGTCCGGACCGAACTCCCCCTCGGTCGGGAAGGGGCACTCGAGCCCCGGACAGACGGGGACACGCGGATCGCCCGTGTTCCGGAAGGGCTCGCCGACGCTCATCTCCCGCCGATCCCGGGTGAAGATGACGAGCTCGTTCTCCTCCCGGGCCGAGTTGTCGGAGTAGTCGATGAAGAACGCGAACTCGGCCGGCACCTGGGCCGCGTCCGCCGCGGCCCCGCCCAGATCGCCCGTGTTCAACCGCGCCCGGGCGCGGCCGACCAGCGCCAGGTTGACGAAGCTGTCGGCCCCGGCCGCCTGGGCCACCGGGATCGCCTCCGTGAAGAGGCCGATCGCCTGGCCGTAGACTTCGTCCGGCGAGAGCGGCGGTCCGACGTCGAGCGTGATCTGGCAGAAGTTGTCGGCCAGGATGATCCGGGAGTAGCCGCCGAAGATCAGGGCGGCGGCCAGGAGCTCGCTCGACTCGGCGTCGGCCCCAAGAACCTCCCGGATGTTGGTGACCGCCCGGTCGGCCGTGAAGCGGGCCGTTCCGAGCTCGGTGTAGAGGTCCTCCATCTCGACGTTCGGTGGGGTGATGGCGCGGTCGTCGACCTGGGCGAACGAGGGGAAGGAGCCGCTGTGCACGAGCTCGTCGGTGAAGAGGGCGGCGAACTGCACCGCCTCGTCGTAGGCGTCCTGGAAGTCGCCGTAGACCCCGTTGACGACGACCGGGAGCGCCTCCTGGCCCGCGAGCCCCTCTTCGGTCACGTCACCGGGGTTGGTGACATCGAGGACCTGGTTGCAGGCCATCGAGGCCATGACTACGAACAAGCCCATCACCAGGAGGCGCAGCCGGTCGCGTGTGTCTCTGTGCTCGCTCATGGCTCCTCCTAGAAGGTGAGGTTGAGGGTCCAGATGAAGCGCCGCGACTGGGGCACGCTGAGGAAGTCGGTGCGCTCGATGTCACCCTGGCCGAAGCCGTTGACCTCGGGATCGACGCCGCTGTAATCGGTCCAGGTGTACAGGTTGCGGCTGCTGAAGGTGAAGCTCGCGCGCTCCGCCCTCATCGCCGCCGCCCACGACTGCGGTAGCGTGTAGTTGGCCGAGAGCTCGCGAAGCTTGACGAAATCCCCGTCGTCCACGAACGGCGTAGGCTCTTCGGCGTTCGCGAAGAAGAAGAGGTCGGCGAGCAGACGCTGGTCGAAATCGGGATCGTTCACCGCCCGGCTGCTTCCGAAGAAGAGCTCGAAGGCGGTGTTGTTGTTGTCGATGATGAATCCACGCCGCATGTCGAAGAGCGCGTAGATCTGCAGGTTGTCCCGCAGCGTGATCGTGTTCCCGAACGACAGCGTGAAGTCGGGCGTCGTCCGGCCCAGGAACTGCTGCTCGTCGGACAGGATGGGGTCGCCGTTCTCGTCACGTCCGACCTCGACCCGTCCCCACACCCCGTCCAGCGGGAATCCCTCCTCTACCCGCTGGTTGAAGCTGTTGGGGGTCGGGAACGGGGCCTCGCCGCCCAGGCTCGTCACCTCGTTGTCGTTGGTGGAGAGGTTCAGCAGCAAGTTGTAGTCGACGAACCCGGTGTCGACGAGCAACCCGTCGATGCTGAGCTCCCAACCGTTGTTCTGGAGCTCCCCGATGTTGGTGAGCTGATTGGTCGGGAAGCCCGACGACGGCGGGATGACCCTGGCCACCAGGGCATCCTCGGTGACCTTGTTGTAGTAGGTCAGCTCCACGCCGATCCGGTCGTCCCAGAGCCCGGCGTCGAAGCCCACCTCGACCTCGCGGCTCCGCTCGGGGCCGAGTTCGGGATTGCCGAGCTGGTCCGGCGTGATCGTGGGAACTCCGCCCTTGATGGCCACGGGCGCGAACTGGCGTTCGGAAGCGAACGCCTCCGGCTGCTGTCCGGCGAACCCGTACGCGGCGCGGAAGCGGAGCATGTCGAGCCCCGGGACGCTGAAGAAGGGCTCCTCGCTGACCACCCACGAGGCGCTGACTTTGGGGTAGGTCTCGAAGTCGAACTCCGATCCGAACGCGCTGTTGTCGTCGAAGCGGACCGCGCCGGTCAGAAACAGCCGGTTCTGCCAGGCGAGCTGCTCCTGGATGTACAGCCCGACCGTCGCGTCCTCGACCCGCGTCTCGAAGCCTTGGGTGTTGCCGGCGGCCGACACGGTGGAGACTCCCGGCGCCGGGAAGTCCTCCCCGAACGCGACCACCTCGTCCACGTTCTCGTTGGTGACCTGGGTGCCAAACGAGGTGCTGCTCTGGAGCCCCTCGGTCAGGTCCCAGGTCGCCGTGGTACTCTGGTCGAACGTGATGTTGACGCTCGTGTGACGCACGTTCGTCTTCTCGCCCTCGGGATTCAGGTTCGCGACCGCGCCGAACGGGATGAACTGGAAGTTCTCCTCGGCGTTCAGGTCGATCCCGAAGATGCCCCGGCTCCTGAGCCACGGCAGCGGATTGAAGTTGGCGATGGCGCTCCCCGTGAAGCGGTCGTTGGTGAACCTGGAGTCGATCTTCCGGACGTCCTCGGCCGACGTGAACGGCTCGCCGAACTCGAAGTTTCCGGCCGAGGTCTCGCGGATGGCCGCCGGTGTCGCCAGCGTGAGGTTCCCCCAGAAGCCGAAGATGTTGTTGTCGTTGTTCGGCAGCCGGATTTCGTTGTTGACGTAGCCGGACGAAACCGAGAGGTCGAAGATCTCGCTAGGGCTCCACTGGAAGTTGGCCCGCCCGCCGATCTTCTCGGCGAAGTTGGCCGGCATGACCCCGCCCTCGGTGTTGAAGTTGCCCGAGGCGTAGAAGGTGAACTCGTCCTGGCCGCCGCTGACGCTCAGGTCGTACTCCTGGTAGCTGCCGGTCTCGATGAGCTCGTCGAAGGGGTCCTGGGCGATCAGCCAGGTACCGTCGTCGAGCTCCTTGACCAGGTGCACGCCCTGGAGCTCGTCCAGGCTGCTCACACCCTTCGGAAGAGCGCTCGGATCGACGACGCCGAAGTTCTCCTCGAACTCGGCGATGTCGAGGTCGATCGTGCCCCAGCTCCCGCGGACGTTCCACCGGGCGTCACCGGAGCGGCCCTTCTTGGTGATGATCTGGATCACGCCGGGGGCCGCCTCGGTCCCGTAGAGCGTGGCCGCTGCCGGGCTCTTGATGATCTCGATCGACTCGATGTCCTCGATGTTGATGTCGTTGAGGCGGGACGGGCCCTGGCCGCCGACCGTGAATCCGTCGGCGGACGTGGCCTCGTCGTTGTTGTCGATCCGGATGCCATCCACGTACAGGAGCGGCTCGTTCGACTGGGTGATCGAGGAGAGGCCGCGGAGGCGGAGCGACGTCCCCGTCCCCACCGTACCGGAGCTGGGGAGGACGACCGTCCCGGCCGCGCGGCCCGTGATCAACTCGCTCAGGTTGGTGACCGGGGCCTTGTCGATGACCGCGTTGGCGTCGATCTCGGAGACCGCATTGCCGATGGACCGCTTCTGAACCGCCCCGGCCGTCCCGGTAACGACGATGGCGTCCAGTTCGATCGGGCTCGCGCCCAGCGCGAAGTCGAGCGTGTTCGTGCCGGCGACCAGGTTGACCGGTCGGCGCTCGGTCCGGTACCCCAGGTAGACGGCCTGGATCTCGGCCGCTCCGGTGGGGGCACCGGTGATGACGTAGCTCCCGCTGCCGTCGGTGACGGCGCCCTGGTCGGTGCCCACGATCTGGACCTGGGCGCCGACCAGGGGGTCTCCGGCCTGATCGGTGACCGTGCCCTGTAGGGTGGCCTGGGCGAGCAGTGCAGAGGGGAGAAGGAGGAAGGCCAGCGGCAGGAAGAAGGAGAAGGCTCTCCCCGGTTCCTCCAGCGGCCGCTTGATGAGTGCGAACAAAAATTCGAAGGCCACGGAACCTCCTGGGTTGCGGGAAAAGTCCGGCTGGCAATTGTTGATGACCGAACCATGGCCTCAACCGGCCGCCGTGTCAAGGGGTCGTCCGTCCGGCCGATGGCTCCCCTCCGCGGCGAACGGTGGGCACGACACGGAGAACGGTGCCTCCACGGGCCGATCACGTATAGGAAGGATTGCACCTCATGGAACGGAATCCACTTCCGACAGGTCTGCTCGCCACGGTGTGAACGGTCGAAGCGGGGGTTCAGCTCGAGGGTCGGGCCAGCTCCCCGTTGATCGTGTCGAGGAGGACGTGCCAGAGGCGGCGATCGCCTCGTTCGGTAGCGAGCTCGCGGCGCACCCAGTTGGAGGGCTGGTCGCGCAGAAAACGGCGGATCCCGCGCACCATCGGCCGGAGAGCCGGGTGCGTCTCG
>DATEDS010000035.1:0-2437 GCA_035281565.1 Gemmatimonadota bacterium | reverse complement strand
CGAGCCGCCCCCGCGGGAGCGGTAGCCTTCGTGGGGCGGTCCCTGCTGGCCTCCACCGCCCTGCACGCGGCGGCTGCCCTGATCGTGATTGTCCTGTCGTGGCGCGGCGCCTCCCGGGACTCCATGCCCCCCGTCTATGCGGTCAGCCTCGTTTCCGCCGCCACGCTCGCGCCCGCCGAGCGGAGGCCGGAACCCACACCGGAGGAGGCTGTAGAAGAGGAGGCCCCACCCGAGCCCGAGGAGAAGGAGAAGATCCCGGACCCGGAACGGGAGCCGGATCGGCCGACGGCGCAGCCCAGCGAGGAGCGGGCCACGCCGGGTCCCGACATGGGGCGTGACACGGGGCTGGATCTGCCCGTGACGCTGGAGGGCAGGCCGTTCCGGTTTCCCTGGTACCTGGAGCAACTGGTGAGCAAGATCGAGCGCAACTGGCGCCCGACGTCGAACACGATGAGCGCTACCGTGTACTTCCGGATCGCGCGCAACGGGAGGCTCAGCGACATCGACGTGGCCGAGGAGAGCGGGAACTTTCTGTTCGACCAGGCTGCCCGCCGGGCCGTCGAAGCGAGCGCACCGATGCCTCCGTTGCCGGAGGAATACGATGGGGACTACCTGGGCGTGTATTTCCAGTTCGACACGAGAGTGACGGTCAATTGAGGGCGACCACGGCCCTCGTGGGGTTCCTGCTGCTGGCGGCTGGCCCGGCCTTCGGCCAGGAGGAAGTGCGGCTCGGGATCCGCGGCTACGTGGACGAGAAGATCAACGTGGCGATCGACGAGATGTCGCCCGCCAGTCCCGCCGCGCAGACGGTCGCCGAAGTCCTGGCCTTCGACCTCGACTACTCGCTCCGCTTCAACGTGCTGGAGGGCAACCCTGGCGTCGTTCGGGCCTCCGGCCCCGGTCCCGATTACGAGTCGTGGGCGATCTTCGGCACGCAGTACCTGGTGACCGGCACGGTCTCCTCCACCGGGGCAGGGTACGCCGCGGAGATCGACATCCACCACATCCCGTTCCAGCGCTCGATCAGCCGGCGGTCCTACGCGCTGCCGGATCCGAGCGCGGCCGGCTTCCGGATGGCGATCCACGACATCTCCAACGCGATCATCCGCGAGCTGACGGGGGAGGAAGGGATCGCCGACACGCGGATCGGCTTCGCCAGCCGCCGGCGCGGCGACAAGGAGATCTATGCCATCGACTACGACGGCCACAACCCCTACCGCGTGACATCGCTGGACACCATCTCGATGACGCCCGATTGGAGCCGGGACGGGGCGCGGATCTGCTTCACGACCTTCGTCTCCGGGGATCCCGACCTGTACTGCGCTCCGGCGGGCGGGGGGCGCGCCCAGCCGATCAGCACGAATCCGGGCCTCGACATGGCGCCGTCGATCTCGCCCGACGGCCGGCGACTGGCCCTCACGCTGACCAAGGACGGCAACGCCGAGATCTACGTGCTGGACGTCGAGGGGCGAAGCCTCCGCCGCCTGACCTACAACCTGGGCATCGACACGGCTCCCAGCTGGTCGCCGAACGGCAGGCAGATCGTCTTCGAGTCCGATCGCGGCGGCGTGGCGCAGATCTTCGCCATGGACGCCGAGGGCGCGAACGTCCGGCAGCTGTCCTTCGGCGGTGAGGCTCACAGCCCGGCGTGGTCACCCCAGGGGGACCGGATCGCCTATGTCGAGCGGATGGGAGGGAGGTTCCAGATCGTGACGATCCCCGCGGACGGAGGAGGCGGAACGGTGCTCACGTCGACCGGGGACAACGAGGACCCGTCCTGGTCGCCGGACGGCCTCCACATCGCGTTCTCCTCGACACGTGGCGGCGGGTCGGACATCTACACCATGGACTGGGACGGAGGGAACATCCGCCAGGTCACGCGGGGTGGCGGATACGTGAGCCCGACTTGGTCGCCCAAGCTCGGGTCTCGATAGGGCTCCGCAGGCTGGAGCTCGGGTTTTCGCGCTGTCTCCGCCGGCGCGAGCGACTATCTTGTCACGGGTCGCCATTCGGAGCAAAACGACCACAAACTGCCACGTCAGCCCCAGGAGGGCCCATGCTCGGCAGAAGGCTCACGCTCCTCACGGTCACGGCTCTCGCCCTCGGGATGGCGGTCGGCTGTGGGCGCAAGCAGCCCCCCGCCACCGACGACAGGCCGCGCGCCGAGCCGCCTCCCGCCACCGACACCGGGGACGCGGACGCCGCGCGCCGGGCCGAGGAAGAGGCGCGACTCGCTCGCGAGGCCGCGTACGGCTCGATCCAGGACATGATCTTCTTCGACTTCGACCGCTCCGACCTGCGCGAGGACGCGCGCCAGACGCTGCAGGCCAAGGCCGAGGCCCTGCGCCAGTTCCCGGACGTCCGGATCCGGATCGAAGGGCATGCGGACGAGCGGGGGACGGTCGAGTACAACCTGGCGCTCGGCGAGCGGAGGGCG
>DATEDS010000034.1:0-2000 GCA_035281565.1 Gemmatimonadota bacterium | reverse complement strand
GGTTGAAGTAACCGGAGTTTCCGGCGTACAGGTCGAGCCGGGTCGTCCCGGCTTCGAGTCTCCCAACCGTCTCCACCGCCCCGGCGTTCAGCAGCTGACCGCCGGCGGCGACCCCGAGAATCCAGTATCCGCCTCCGGTCGTGGACCAGGTCTGCCCGCCCGCTGGGCTGCCCTCGGCGTCGCTGCTGTAAACCATGACGGACTTCAGCTCGACCGAGCCTTCGATCGCGATCTCCACGGCGAAGTGGCCGTCGGCATCGCCGTCCGGCGTCAGGGCATCGCCCTTGGAGACGACGTCGGCGTCCATCCCGATCCAGCCTGCGTTCAGGCCCGTCACGCGGTACTGATCCGCCGGTGGCTGTGGCGGCGCGGGCTCCTCACCGTGCCGATAGGCCTTCGTCTCGAACGTCGTCGCGTTCCAGAGGATGTAGCCGCCCTCGAAGTCGCTCCTGCGTCCGCCCGCGACGTCGTACTCGTCGCTGATCGGGAACCCGAGCCACGACGCGCTCCCGCCCATGCTCGCGTAGAGCTTGGCGATATCCCCGTGCACCTCGTACGTGTGGGAGATGCGCGCGCCGGTGCCGTGCCAGACGATCATGCCGGAGCTGCCCGCGAACGATACCCACCTTCCCGTGGTGCCCTGAGGCGAGGGGGCGGCCTCCATCTCGTCGGAGGTGGGACAGCCGAGGAAGCCGCCCTCGCCCCCCAGACCTTGCCACTTGTCGAAGATTCCGGTTCCGAGCGTCCGCCCACACGCGTTCGGGGGCGGAGTCACCGGCCCGGGGGTCGCCTCCACGGTGAACGAGGCCCGCGCCTGTACGTCGTAGCCGTTGTTGAAGCGGCCGCGGATCTCGTAGGTGCCGGGCGCCAGAGCATCGAACTGGAGCGTGCCCGCGGCATTCCCCTCGGTGTACTTGTAGGGCCCGTAGCTCGCGTCGGGCGTCCCCGTGGCCGACAAATCGATCCAGTCCTGCGCGTTCCCGGGGAAACCCTCGAACGTCACGACGATCGGCTCGCCCTCCGCGAACGTCGCCTTCTGGGGGCGCACGACGGCGTTGCTTCGCACGGTGAACGGGGCCCGGGTGCGGATCGTCATGCCGCCCTCGGACCAGTTGAACCGGCCCCGCACCTCGTACGAGCCGGGGGGCAGGGCGGCGAACTGGACCGTCCCGGCGCACTTCCCGTCCAGGTATTTGTACTCGCCGTAGTTGTCCTCGGCGGCGCCGGCCGGCGAGATCTCGATCCAGTCCTGGGGGTAGGCCGGGAAGCCCGAGAAGTCGACCGTGATCGTCTCGCCGGGCTGGTAGGTCTCCTTCTGCGCACGCGCGGTCGCGGTCGGCGCTTCGCCGTTCACGATCGGGCGCCCGTCGGAGCCCACGAACACGAAGCTGCCCTCGAACACGCTCCAGTTCGAGCTCGACACTCCCCCCTGCCCGCTAGAGCCGTAGTAGCACGCTCTGCCAGGACGGACCTCGATCATCACCGTGCCGCCCGAAGCCGGTGTGATGAGACCCGCGTGGACGGCCGCGCGGCAGACGCTGGAGTCGTCGGTGTAGACCGCGGTACCCCACGGTCCACGACCACCCGAACCGTTGGGAGGACACGCGTACGTGAACCGCTGGCCGTTCTGGCCCCGGTGGTCCCCGGGGGTCGTGTCCCACGTGGTCGCGGGGGCCGCGCCCGCGGGGGCGCCTCCCGTCACGCCGCCTGCGCCCGGCGGTCCTCCCGCGCCCGGCGCCCCTGCCGCGGGTGGTGCGGCGAGCGCCACATCGCTCAGCGGCACGAGCGTCGAGACCGCCTCCCCGGCGCTCAAGCCGAACTCGACGACCGCGTAATTCCCCGCCCTGAGCCACTCGACCGGTCCCGCATAGAGGTCGAACGTCACCTGTCCCGTGAAGGTCCCCAGCTCCGCGACGTGCCGCGGCGCCACGATCATGTCGTTGGTGAGAACGCCCAGGAGCCAGTACGCGCCGTTCTGCGTGTCCCACCGATATCCGCCC
>DATEDS010000033.1:0-5001 GCA_035281565.1 Gemmatimonadota bacterium | reverse complement strand
CTCCGAGACCGTTCTGCTGAACATCCGGACCGGGCACTACTACGGAATGGACGGGACGGGTGGGAGGTTCTTCGAGGTATTGCGGGATGCGAGGAGCGTGGGCACGGCGGTCGCCTCGCTCGTCCGCGAGTTCGACGCGCCCGCCGACCAGATCCGCGCCGACATGATGCGCTATTGTGGCGAGCTCCTCGAACACGGATTGATCGAGCTGCAGGAGACCGGGGTCGACTCCCCGCAAGTCTGAGGCATGAGCGTATGTACCTAGGTCCAGAGACCTTGATGCCGATCGCTTCGGCTCTGGCCGCGGTCGGAGGGGTCCTGCTCCTCTTCTGGCGGCGGGTCGTCGGAGCGGTCCGCCTCTTCGTCCAGAAGGTGACCAGCGTCTTCCGCTAGCTTGGCCGGCTTCCGAAAAGTCATCGTAATCGGCCTCGACGGGCTCGATCCGCGGACGACCGAGCGACTGCTGGCGCGAGGGGCCCTTCCCAACCTCGCCCGCCTTCGATCGAGCGGCGGGTTCGCCGGAGTGGCCACCACCTATCCCGCGCAGACCCCGGTCGCGTGGTCGACGTTCGCCACCGGCGTGAACCCCGGGGGGCACGGAATCTTCGACTTCATCCGTCGGGATCCCGGCACCTACCGGCCCGACCTCGCGCTCAACCGCTACGAGCAGAAGAGCTCGTTCCTGCCTCCGAGCGCGGTCAACCTCCGGGGCGGCTCGCCGGTCTGGGAGATCCTGGGCCAGGCCGGAATCCCCTCGATCGTCCTGCGCTGCCCCTGCACCTACCCGCCGGACAAGCTGAAGGGGCGCATGCTGTCCGGGATGGGCGTGCCCGACCTCCGCGGCGGCCTGGGCACGTCGACCCTGTATACCGAGCGCCCGGGAGTCACACCCCGCGAGAGCGAGCAGGTGGTCACGCTCGTCCGAAACGGAAACGGGACGTTCGCGACGCACCTCGTCGGTCCTCGCAATCCGAAGCGCGGGGAGGATTCGACGGCGGCGTTCGAGATCCAACCGCGACCCGAGAAATCCGCCGCGCTCCTCCAGTCCGGCGGCGAACCCCGCCAGCTCGACGTGGCGCTCGGGCAATGGAGCGACTGGCTGCGCGTGAAGTTCAAGCTCGGCGCGCTCCAGTCGGCCCACGGGATCGTGCGGTTCCACCTGAACGGCCTGGATCCACTCGAGCTCTACGCCTCGCCCGTCAACTTCGACCCCGACTCGCCGTTGTACCCGATCTCGTCGCCATGGGACTACGCCGGAGAGCTCGAGCGCCGGATCGGACCGTTCCATACGACCGGAATGGCCGAGGACCACGGTGGCTTAACGAACGAGCGGATCGACGAGGACTCGTTCCTGCGCCAGTGCGACACCGTCCTGGCCGAGCGCGAGGCGATGCTGACGTACGAGCTCGATCGCTTCCGGGAGGGCCTGTTGTACTGCCTCTTCGACACGCCGGACCGGATCCAGCACATGTTCTGGCGGTTCGGGGAGCCGGACCATCCAGCCAATCGGGACCGCAGCCCACGCCCGGAGATGGCGTCGGTGATCGAGGATCACTACCGGCGCTGCGATTCGATCGTGGGAAGGGCCTTGGAGTCCGCCGACCCGGCGACGCTGTTCGTGGTCCTGAGCGACCACGGGTTCACGAGCTTTCAGCGCGGCTTCCATGCGAACACGTGGCTCCTCGACAACGGGTACCTGGCGCTGAAGGAAGGCCTGGAGCCCGGGCCCGCGGCAGGCGATCTCCTCGAGGGGATCGACTGGGCGCGCACGAGCGCATACGCCGTCGGACTTGGCAGCGTGTACCTCAACGTCGAGGGGCGCGAGGCCGAAGGCACGGTCGATCCCGCGGACGCGGAGCGGGTGGGCGACGAGATCGCCGCCGGGCTCCGCGGTCTCCGGGATCCCGGGCGGGGGTGCGTGGCCGTCCGGGACGCGAAGGCCCGCCGGGAGATCTGGCGGGGACCGTTCGCCTCCGACTCGCCGGACCTCCTCCTCCTCTTCGCGGAGGGCTATCGCGTATCGTGGGAGACGGGACTGGGAGGCCTGGGGACGGGCTGGTTCGACGACAATCTCCGAAAATGGAGCGGAGATCACATCATCGACCCTCCGCTGATCCCGGGAGTCCTGTTCCTGAACCGGCCCTTCGACACGGGAGCGCCTCGACTGCTCGACCTCGCTCCGACGATCCTGGAGGCGCTGGGGGCTCCTCGGGGCGCGCACATGGAAGGGGAATCGCTCTTGTGAAGATCCTCGTCATCGGACTCGATTGCGCCGCTCCCGAGATCCTCTTCGGGCACGAGAAGCTCGGCAACATCCGGAACCTCATGGCGGCCGGGTGCTGGGGGCGGCTGGAAAGCGTCAACCCTCCCATCACCGTCCCCGCCTGGATGTGCATGTCGACCGGCCGCGACCCCGGGGCCCTCGGCGTCTACGGCTTCCGCAACCGCAGCGACCACAGCTACGACGGCCTGTCGATCGTCGACTCCCGGTCGATCAAGGAGCTCGCCATGTGGGACCAGGTCGCGCGCGAGGGTGGCCGCTCCGTCGTGATCGGCGTGCCGCCGTCCTTCCCCCCGCGCAAGGTCAACGGAGTGAGCGTGTCGTGCTTCATGACGCCCGACACCACGGGGTACGACTACACGTGGCCGCCGGAGGCGCGGCGCGAGATCGAGGATCTCGTCGGGGAATACCCGGTGGACGTCAAGGGATTCCGGACCGCGGACAAGGACCGGCTTCTCGCCGGGATCCACGACATGACCCGCAAGCACTTCGAGGTCGTGCGCCACTTTCTCGCGAAGAGAGACTGGGACTACTTCCAGTTCGTCGAGATCGGCCTCGACAGGATGCACCACGGTTTCTGGAAGCATCACGACCCGCGCCACGTCGACCACGATCCGACGAGCCCCTACAGGGAAGTCATCCGCGACTACTACCGCCTGCTGGACCAGGAGATCGGGGAGATCTTTCCCCTCCTCGACGAGGAGACGGTCGTGCTCGTGGTGTCCGACCACGGCGCGCGGCCGCTGGACGGCGGGTTCTGCGTCAACGAATGGCTCATCCGCGAAGGCCATCTGGTGCTGGAGGAGTATCCCTCGGCGGTCACGCCGTTCTCGGAGCTGGCCGTCGACTGGGCGAAGACGAAGGCCTGGAGCGAGGGCGGGTACTACGCACGGGTGTTCCTGAACGTGCGAGGCCGGGAGCCGGAAGGCACGCTCGACCCGGCCGACGCACGCGCCTTCCGCGACGAGCTGGCGGCCGGGCTCGAGGCGACCGCCGATCCCGATGGGAAGCCGCTGGGCACGGTGGCGTTCCGGCCCGAGGAGATCTATCGCGAGCTCAAGAACGTCCCGCCCGATTTGATCGTCCATTTCGGAGGTCTGGCCTGGCGCTCGATCGGCGGCGTCGGGTACGGTGCGCTGCACGTGCGGGAGAACGACACCGGTCCCGACGATTGCAATCACGACACCTTCGGCGCATTCGTCCTGGCGGGGCCGGGGGTAGGGCACCGCGGGGAGATCCAGGGAGCCCGGCTCCTGGACATCGCGCCGACCCTCCTCCCCCTCGGAGGCTACGACGTGCCGGAGGGCATGCAGGGTCGATCCCTCCTGACCGGGGAGGCTCCCGGACCGGACGGGCCCGACCTGACCGAGGAAGCCGAGGCGGTGATCCGCCGGCGCCTGAGCGGGCTGGGGTATCTGGGATGAGCGCTCCTGTCCGGAGCCGGGAGGCCCGGTTCACAGGCTGGCTCCTGATCGGGTCCGGCGCCGTCCTCGCCGCGGTCACGGCCGGGGTCGACCTGCTGAAGGGCACGGGCATGGAGCTCGGCCCGGTCCAGCAGGCGGGGCTCGCCCTCGGCGGGGCGTTGATCGCGGCCGGGGTCGCCGGACTCCGGTTCCCCCTCGTCCGTCGGATCGCCGGCAAGCTCTGGCCGTTCGGCGAGGGCCCTCCCGCCCGGCCAGGCGCGATCCTCGCGTTCGCCGTGTGGCTGGGCGCGCTGAGCGGTCTCCTGGAAGCCCTCCTCTACCTGCTCCGGCTGGAGCTCGGCTGGAGCTGGGCCTCGTTCCATCCCCATTCCTTCTGGATGGTGCCGCTCGTCGACGCCGTGACGCTGGCGGCGCTGGCCGTGCCACTGGCCGTCTTTGCCCGGCTCGAGCTCCCGCACCTGGGTTCGCCGCGGTTCGCCGCGTTCCTCCTGCTCCTCGTCGCGGTCGGCGCGCCGCTGTGGCTCTTCAAGACCGAGCTGCGCTGGATCTCGGTGGTCGTCCTGACGCTGGGCGTCGCCTTCCAGGGATCGCGACTCCTGGCGTCCCGGCGGCGGGGAACGCGCGCCTGGGTCCGGCGCACGGCGATTCCGCTGGCGGCCGTCCTGGTGCTCGCTGTCGTCGCTCCCATGGCGCGACATGCATGGTCGGAGCGGAGCGCCCTGGCCGGGTTGCCCGATCCCCCGGCGCGGGCGCCGAACGTGCTCCTCATCGTCCTCGATACCGTGCGCGCGCAGAACATGAGTCTGCACGGCTACGCGCGGCGAACGACTCCGTTCCTCGAACGGCTCGCTCGCCGGAGCACCGTCTTCGACCGCGCCTATGCCCCGTCCACCTGGACCCTTCCATCCCATGGGAGCTTCTTCACCGGCCGTCCGCCCCATGAGCAGTCGGGCAACAGCTTCACGCCGCTCGACGACGCTCTGCCCACGCTGGCCGAGGCGCTCGGGGGCCGCGGCTACTACACAGTGGGGATCGTGGCCAATTCCGACAATGCGTACCCGCACACCGGCCTCCACCGTGGCTTCCATCGGTACGACGCGCATACGACCGCCTTTTGGGAGATCCTCCAGGCCTCCAGGTTGGGCGCGGCGTGGCGGTGGGGACTCCGGCGGTTCGGGATCCTGCTGCCGACGCGCAAGGACGGCGACGTGATCAACGCGCGGTTCCTGGACGCGCTGGATCGGCGCGGTGAGCGCCCTTTCTTCGCGTTCCTGAACTACTACGACGCCCACTACC
>DATEDS010000032.1:0-5808 GCA_035281565.1 Gemmatimonadota bacterium | reverse complement strand
TGTCGTAGAGCGTGAGCAGCGCCGTGGAGACCGCGCTCAGGGCCTCCATCTCGGCCCCCGTCCGGGCGATCGTGACCACCGAAGCCTCGACGCGGAGGCCCGGCAGCGCGGTGTCCGGTTCCACGTCGACCGCCACGTGCTCGAGGGGCAACGGGTGGCAGAGCGGGAGGATCTCCGGTGTCCGCTTGGCGGCCAGGATCCCGGCCACCCGCGCCACCGCCGGCGCGTCCCCCTTCGGCAGACGGCCGTCCAGGACGGCCGCCAGCGCCTCCGCGCTCATCCGGATCGCTCCCGTGGCCCGCGCCGTTCGGCGGGTGGGCTGCTTGCCGGACACGTCCACCATCCGGGCCCGCCCGGCGTCGTCGAGGTGCGAGGGAGCGCTCAAGGCGGGGAGGGGGCCTCCCGGGCCCGGGCCGCGGCATGGACGATCTCGCCGTTCGTCCACGCGCCCATGTCGCGGTACTTCTCGGCGCGGCGCCGGATCCGCTCCTCGGCGCTCGGCTCGGAGATCTCGAGGAGATGGCGCCGGAGGACGTCCTCGAGCGCGCGGGCGGTCGCGGCGTAATCGGTGTGGGCGCCGCCCATGGGTTCCCGCACGATCTCGTCGACGATGCCGAGCCGGTACAGGTCGTCGGCGGTCAGCTTCATGGCGCGGGCGGCCAGATCGCGCTTCTCCCCGTCCTTCCAGAGGATGGCCGCGCAGCCTTCCGGGCTGATCACCGAGTAGAACGCGTTCTCGAGGATGAGGATCCGGTCCGTGACGCCGATTCCCAGCGCCCCGCCCGAGGCGCCTTCTCCGGTCACCACCGAGATCGTGGGTACCCGGAGACCGGCCATCTCGCGGAGGTTCCTGGCGATGGCCTCGGCCTGGCCCCGCTCCTCGGCGCCGATCCCCGGGTATGCCCCGGGTGTGTCGATGAGGGTGATGACCGGATGCCCGAACTTCTCCGCCACCTTCATGAGCCGCAGGGCCTTCCGGTATCCTTCGGGGTGCGGCATCCCGAAGTTGCGGCGCAGGTTCTCCTTGGTGTCGCGCCCCTTCTGCTGCCCGACGATCATCACCGGCCGGCCGTCGAAGCGCGCCATCCCGCCGATCATGGCGCGGTCGTCGGCGAACGAGCGGTCACCGTGGAGCTCGAGCCAGTCGGTGAAGCACCGCTCGACGAAATCGAGCGGGTAGGGGCGCCGCGGGTGCCGGGCGAGCTGCACACGCTGCATGGGGGAGAGGTGCGAGAAGATGTCGGACTTCAGCCGCGTGAGCTTCGCCTGGAGCGTGGCCAGCTCGGCCGACACGTCGATTCCGCGCTCCTCGGCCGCCTTCTCCATCTCGGCGATCCGCTCCTCGAGCTCCACGATGGGGCGCTCGAAGTCGAGGTGGACGCCGTTCGTCACCGCTTCTCCGCGTGGCCGTTGCCGGATCGCGCCGCGACGGCCGGCTCGGCGAGCCTCACGTTCTCGGGGCCGAGCAGGGTCGCCAGCGGCTCCAGAAGGCCGTCGTGGAGCGCCACGCGCAGGTCGGTGGCCAGGATCGCCTGGCTGGCGCCGGTGTCGATCGTGATCGTCACCGGCATCGAGCCCGAGTTCCGTAGCAGCACGGACCGGACCTCGTTGAGGATCTCCTGCTCGCACTTCTCGCGAGGCACGCGGACTTCCAGTCGTCGCTCCCCCTCGGTGGCCGCCTGAGCCAGCGGGACGATCGCCTCGGCGACCACCTTCCCGGGCTCCTCGTCACGCCGATCGAGCCGTCCGGTCACCAGGATCGGCACGTCGCTGTGGACCAGCGGCCGCGCCGTCTCGTACACGCTGCTGAACGCGATCACCTCGATCGCCCCGGTGTAGTCCTCGAGCGTGAAGAACGCCATGTCGTGGCCGCGCTTGTCGCGCTGGCCGCGGACGCCGGTGACCACGCCGCCGATCGTCACCTGGCGCCCGGCGGGCAGCTCCGCCAGTCCCGCCGCCGTATGGCGGGCGAACGCCGCGAGCTGGGCGCGGACCCGGTCGAGGGGATGGCCCGAAACGTAGAAACCGAGCACCTCCTTCTCGTTCCGGAGCCGCTCGCCGGCCGGCCACTCGTCGATCTCCGGAAGCGGCGGGATCGTGCGGCTGGCGTTCTCGGGCGCCCCGCCGAACAGCGTGAACTGGCCCCGCTCCCGCTCGTTCGCCTTGCGCTGCCCGTGGGCCAGCGCCAGGTCGAGGGCCACGATCTGCTGGGCGCGGTGGCCCTCCAGGCCATCGCAGGCGCCGGCCTGGATCAGGCTCTCGACCACGCGCTTGTTGACCTGGCGCATGTCGACCCGTTCGGCCAGCTCGAACAGGTTGGCGAACGCCCCGTCCTTCCGGCGGGCCGCCAGGATGGACTCGATCGCTCCGCGGCCCACGTTCTTGACCGCGCCCAGGCCGAACCGCAGGCCCCGCTCGACGTTGGTGAACCCGTACCCGGACTCGTTGACGTCCGGTCCCAGGATCTCGATCCCCATGGACCGGCAGGCGTCCAGGTAGCGCACGATCGTGTCGGTGTTCCCCATCGCGTTGGTGAGCAGCGCCGCCATGAACTCACGCGGGTGGTGGGCCTTGAGCCAGGCGGTGTGATATGCGACCAGCGCGTAGGCGGCCGAGTGGCTCTTGTTGAAGCCGTAGCGGCCGAAGGTGGCGATGTCCGTCACCAGCCGGTCCACGACCGAGATGGGGTAGCCGCGCTCGAGCGCCGCCTCACGGAAGCGACCCATCTGCTCGTCGACCAGGGACTGGATCTTCTTGCCCATCGCCTTGCGCAGGATGTCGGCCTCGGCGAGCGAGAACCCGGCCACGCGGTTGGCGATCTGCATCACCTGCTCCTGATAGGTGATCACGCCGGACGTGTCGGCCAGCAGGTCGACCAGGTCAGGATGGTACGTATCGACCGGCTCCTCGCCGCGCTTGCGCCGGATGTACCGTTCGGTCATCCCGCAGTCGAGCGGGCCGGGCCGGATGAGGGCGTTGAGCGCGATCAGGTCCTCGAAGCGGGTGGGCCGGGTGCGCGCGCAGATGTCGGTCGCCAGCGACGACTCGAACTGGAAGATGCCCTCCGTCTCGCCGCGCCCGAGGAGCAGGTACGGCTCGGGGTCGTCCAGGGGGAGAGTGTCCACGTCGATCCGCTCGCCGGTCTTCTCGGCGATCATGTCGATCGCGTCATCGACGATGGTGAGCGTCTTGAGACCGAGGAAGTCGATCTTCAGGAGGCCGACCCGCTCGATCGAGGCCATGTCCCATTGTGTCGTGAGCTCGCTGCGCTCGGAACGGTACAGGGGGACGTAGTTGACCAGCCGATCCGGGGCGATGACCACGCCGGCGGCATGCACGCTGGCATGCCGCGCCAGGCCCTGCAGGGCCCGGGCGTCGTCCAGCAGCCGCCGCAGGCGGTCGCTGGAGCGGTACGCCTCGCCGATCTCGGGGACCTGCTCGATCGCCTCCTCGACCCGCACCGGCTGCGGCGACCCGGGCGCGTTCGGGATCAGCTTGGCGAGGCGGTCCGCTTCGGCCAGCGGGAGCTGCAGGACGCGGGCCACGTCGCGGACGGCAGCCTTCGACTTCATGGTCCCGAAGGTGATGATCTGTGCCACCGACTCCTCGCCGTACTTGCGCTTCACGTACTCGATCACCTCGCCCCGCCGGTCGTCCCGGAAATCGATGTCGATGTCCGGCATCGAGATTCGCTCCGGGTTCAGGAACCGCTCGAAGAGAAGGCCATAGCGCAGGGGGTCGATGTTGGTGATCCCGAGGCAGTACGCGACCAGGCTCCCGGCGGCCGATCCACGCCCCGGGCCCACCGTGATCCCCTGCGCCCGCGCGTAGGCGATGAAGTCGGCCACGATCAGGAAGTACCCGGCGAAGCCCGTTCGCTTGATGACGTCCAGCTCGTACTCGAACCGCTCCAGGATCGCCTCGTCGTTCGGATCGTAGCGCTTCCCGAGCCCGCGCCGGGCCTCGGCCTCGAGCAGGGCCTCCAGGGAGTCGTGGCCGGCCGGCAGCGGGAAGGCCGGGAGGAGCGGACGCCCGAAGTCGAGCTCGACGTCGCAGCGCTCCGCGATCCAGGCGGTGTTTTCGAGGGCCTCGGGGCAGTCGGGGAACCGCTCCGCCATTTCCTCAGGCGTCTTGAAATAGAACTCGTCGGAGTGGAACCGCATGCGGTCCTCCTGGTCGACGAGCTTGCCGGTCTGGATGCACAGCAGGACGTCGTGCGCGGAGGCGTCGGCGCGGCGCTCGTAGTGGACGTCGTTGGTGGCCACGAGCGGCAGTCCCAACTCGCGAGCCAGCTCGCGGACGCCGTCGTTGACGGCCCGCTGCTCGGGGATCCCGTGGTCCTGGAGCTCGAGGAAGAAGCGATCCGGACCGAAGAGCCGGGCCAGCCGCGCCGCCCGCTCGCGGGCCCCCGCGTAGTTCGCCTGCATGAGGAAGGTCGGCACCTCGCCCTTCAGGCAGGCGCTCAGCGCGATCAGACCGTCCGCGTTCTGGGCCAGGGTCTCGTGGTCGATCCGCGGCTTGTAGTAGAACCCCTCCAGGTAGCCGATCGAGGAGAGGCGGATCAGGTTCCGCCAGCCGGTCTCGTTCTGCGCGAGCAGCACGAGGTGCGAGTAGGAGCCGGCCCGGCCGCCCCGTTCCCGGCGGTCGCCTGCTGCGACGTACGCCTCCATCCCCAGGATCGGCTTGATGCCCGCCTCGCGCGCCGCCCGGTAGAACTCGACGGCGCCGAACAGGTTGCCGTGGTCGGTCAGCGCGAGGGCCTGCATCCCCTGCCCGGCGGCAGCGGCGACCAGCCGGTCGAGGCGGTTCGCCCCGTCCAGCAGGGAGTACTCGGAGTGCGTGTGGAGGTGGACGAACCTCACGCCGAGCCGGCGCCGCGGCCGCCGCAGCGGAAGGTCTCGAAGATGCGGTCGAGCTGGACCACGTACGGGTACTTGTTCCGGTCGGGCGCGTAGAGGTTGCCGTCCAGGAGGACGAGCCGGTCGCCGCAGATCACCCCGTAGGTCACGAAGAGCCCGACGCCGACGTCGGAGGGGCTGCCCCACACCCCCTGGAGGCGGATCGCGGGGGCCCCGCCGAGGCGGGTCTCGAGCGCCCGGATCTCCGGCACGGGGGCCGCCAGCGAGTCCGGCCCGGCCGCCGTGTCGGGCGGCGCCTGAAGGTCGCCGAGGATCGAGTCGGCCGGAAACAGCCGGCGTCCCCAGTCGCGGCGGATGGCCAGGACCGTGTCCGCCGTGAGATCGGCCGGCCGGGGCAGCCAGTGAACCGAGACCACCCGTCGCGGATCCTCGTTGTACCAGACCCTCGAGTCGGCCGGTGCCGAGGCGCCCGCCGACCGGTACACGTTGGGGAGCAGGAGCGCGAAACCGAGCTCCTCGGCCAGCCGCTCGGCGAGGGCGGAATCGGGCGCGCTCGCCCACATCCGGGCCACGTGATAGGCGACGAACTCGTCGTGGATGACGTCGTACAGCGAGTCCGCGGACGACAGCACGAGCTCTGCGGTGGCCTCGGCGGTGGGCGCCGCCAGCACGTAGATCGTCTGGTCGCGGGCCCACTCGTCGTGGACCACCGTCGAGACGGGACCCTCGAGCGGCGTGTCGACGAGCGCGGACAGGAGGACCGCATCGTCCCCGCCGGGCTCGACGATCAGCAGCCGCTTCCACTTCCGGAATTCGCCGATCCCATCGGGCGTCGTGAACGTCACCTCGAAGACGGGCTCCATGCGGGTCGTCTCGACCTCCCGCTCGAGCGAGGTCCGGAGAGCGGGCTCGACCCGCTCCCGCAGGGCCGGATCGACGACCGCGACGA
>DATEDS010000031.1:0-2263 GCA_035281565.1 Gemmatimonadota bacterium | reverse complement strand
AGCAGCGGGGGATCTTCCGTGTCGCCCTGAACCTCGAGAAGCTGGGCGACTACGCGGTCAACGTCGCCGAGCAGGCGGTGTTCGCGGCCCGGTTCGGGAGCCGCCCTCAGCCGTTCGACCTTGCCGGAGCGGCCCGGGTGGCGCTGGCCGCGCTCGACGAGGTGATCCAGTCCTTCACGGACGCTTCCGCCGACAAGGCCAAGCGCGCCTGCCGCTGTGAGCCGGAGCTCGACCGCCAGTATCGCGAGGCGCTGACCGAGGCCTTCCGTCGCCTCGCCCAGCCCGGGCAGGATCCGGCGTTCGTCCTCACCCATCTCTTCGTGGCGAAGTTTCTCGAGCGGATCGGCGACTCCATCCTCAACATCGGCGAGACGACGCTCTTCATCCTCACCGGCGAGCGGCTGAAACTGCACCAGTACCTCCACCTGGAAGAGATGGTGGAGAGGCTGTCGCCCGAGCGGGAGCGTGCGCGGGTCGACGTCCGGCAGATCTGGGGCGGCATCAGCGGCGCGCGGGTGGGGCGCCTGTCGGTCGGGAACGGCCCCGCCTTCATCTGGAAGGAGGGCGCCGAGCGGAAGATCGACGAGGAGATTCGCGAGATCGAGGAATGGAACCGAATCGCCCCGGGTCTCGCGCCCGATCTCAAGGGCCGTCTCGTCCGCGATGGACGGGAATCCCTCGTGCGCGAGTATCTCGACGGCATGCTCCTGCGCGACGTTTACGTGACGCGTCCGTGGGTGGAGAAGACGCGCGTCACCGAGCGGCTCCTCGAGACGGTGCGGGATGTCTGGCTGACCACCGCCCGTCGGGAGTCGCCGCGCATCGACTACGGGCGCCAGATCGAGGATCGGCTCACCGAGCTCTATGCCATCCATCCCCGGCTCCGCAGCCTCCGGGGAACGGAGACCCGCGTGTTCGGCATCGATCACCGCTCGCTCACCGGACTGCTCAGCCGGGCCCTGGAGATCGAGGCCCAGATCGCGCCGCCCGTCTCAGTCCGCATCCACGGAGACTTCAACACCAACAACGTCATCTACGACGCCCATCTCGACCGGGTCCGATTCATCGACGTGCATCGGAGCGGGGCGGGGGACTATCTCCAGGACATCGGCGTCTTCATCGTCTCGAACCTCCGCAACCCCCTGGAGGACCCCGTGCTCATCACGGATCTCGAGCGCATCAACCGACTGGTAATCGAGTTCGCCGAGGAGTTTGGCCGGCTGGTGGGTGACGACCACTTCCACACCCGGCTCATGCTATCTCAGGCGCGCTCCCTCATCACCTCCGCTCGCGTCGTGGCCGACGAGGACCTCGCGCGCAGCCTCTACCTCCGCGGCGTCCGGCTCCTGGAGAAGAGCGTGGGGGCGGCGGTGTGAAGATCGCGGTGTTCGGCAAGCCCAAGGGTTGGTCCAGCGAGCGGCTGGCCGCCGCGCTCCGAACCGCCGGGGTGGACTCGAGCGTCGTGGACCTGGCGGAGTGCACGCTGCGCCTCCCCGACCCACGGGTGTTCCACCGCGGGCAGCCGCTCGAGGGCCTCGGCGGCGCCTTCGTGAAGAAGATCGGCGACACCGCAGGCGGCTGGATGGTGCGCGAGCGCATCAACGTGCTCCGTCACCTGCAGGCGTCGGGAGTGGAGGTGCTGAGCCCGCCGGACCGTCTCGAGGTCGCGGTGGATCGCTACCGCATGACCCTCGAGCTGGCCCAGGCGGGGCTTCCCGTGCCGGAGACGATCGTCACCGAAGATCCCGCGGAGGCGGAGCGGATGGTCGAGCGCCTCGGGACGGCGGTGCTCAAGCCCCTCTTCACCTCCAAGGGGCGCGGGATGCGACGGCTGGAGCCCGGCAGCCACGTGCGCCCCATTCTCGCCGACCACGCCGCCGCCGGCCGCGGGCCATTCTACCTTCAGGCATTCGTGAAGCATCCCGGCCGTGACCTGGGCGTGGCGGTGATGGACGGGCGCGTACTGGGAGCGTACTGGCGCGTCGCCGGCGACAATCAGTGGATGACCACGATTCTTGCCGGCGGCCGATACGCCCTGGCCGATCCGCCGGCCGAGGCCCTCGACATCGCCCGCGCGGCGGCTCGGCGCTTCGGCCTCACCTTCACGGGGGTGGATCTCATCGAGACCCCGACCGGCGGGTGGTCCGTGCTCGAGGTCAGCGCGTTCGGGGGCTTCCGGGGCCTGCTCCAGGCCTGCCGCCTCGACGCCGCGCCTGCGCTGGCGGGGTATCTCTGCGAGCGGTTCAAGGTCGACGGCCCGTGA
>DATEDS010000030.1:0-2159 GCA_035281565.1 Gemmatimonadota bacterium | reverse complement strand
GCGCGAACCGCCGTGTCCGGGTGTGCTCCTCGTGCATCCGAGCCGGCAAGGTCACCAAGGCGGCCTGAACCGCCAGCCGCCCGCCGACGGCGGGCCGGCCCCGCGCTACCGGCCCTAGCGGGCCTCCAACAACAGGTTGTGGCTGAAGAGCGCGATCCCGGCGACCCCCTCGCCGGCGAGGCGCGTTTCCGTATCGGCCAGCTCCCCGGCGCCGATCCGGTCGATCCGCACGCCGACCCAGACCCGCTCGCGGGGGACCGCCTGGGGCCATTCCCGGACGGCGCTCTGGATGGAGCCCGGCGTGTCCCGGTAGACCATGGGGGCCACCTCGTCGACGAGCCCGAGCTCGAGCCAGGTGGCCCAGTCCTGGCCGAAGTGGTCGCGCGCGATCCCCGGCACGGGCATGACGGCCGCCGACAACGTCGCGCCCGGCCGGACGCGGGCCAGGTCGGTCCGGACGAGGGAGACGAGCCGGGTCACGTGCTCGGCGCCTCCGGCGGGGGTCCAGCCGCTCGGATAGCGGATGTAGTCGAGATGGACGCCGTCGACCGCGTAGCGTGTGGCTAGCTCGAGCACGAACCGCCGGAGCTCGGTCCGGACCGGGGTCAACGCGGGATCGAGGAACCACCCCTCGCCGACCAGGCCCGCCCGATCGAGCTCGGCCCGGGTCAGCTCGCGCATCGAGCCGCCGGGGCGGGTCACGAACCAGTCGGGGTGGCTGTGCCAGACGTGGTGGGGATCGGGCGGCGGTTCGGCCGCGGACCACGCCAGGAATGCGTTCACCCAGGCGTGTACTTCGATGCCCCGGGCATGCGCCTGGGCGAGGGCCTCGGCCAGGGGGTCCTCCCAACCCCGCGGGGGCGTGGCGGGCGGAACGAACACGTGGCTGGGATAGAGGGCGTCCCAGCGGCCGGAGACCTGCAGATACATGCGGCCGCAGCCGGCGCGCTCGACTGCCGCCAGCGCGCGCGCCCACGAGGCGGGGCTCTCCAGGGCGTTCCGGACGACCCAGACGACGCACGGAAGCACGGCCTCGGAGGGGTTTTCCCGCACGCTCCCCCACCGCTCTCTGACCATGGCCGGAGTGCCCGGAGCCTCTTCGGGGGCGCGCGTGACCAGATCCGGGGTCCCTGGAGCCGACCACGGAGCCATGACCATGAGGGCCAACGAGATGCGGCGCCGCTTCCGATCCCACAACTGGACGCTTCGATCTCGTACAGCTATATTCTTGGTCTGCCGCAAAACCTATCCCGGAGTCGAAGACGATGCCGAACTACGACCTGCACAAGCTTCACACGGAGTTCGATACCCGGAACATCCGCGTTCTCCTGAGCCGGCTCATGAAGAAGAACCCGGAGTTCCGCGAGCGCACGATCGTGACCTACCAGGTGCGCGACACCGGGGACATGCGCCTCCAGGTCTGCTCCGATCGGGACGAGGTGCGGCAGGTCTTCCTGAGCCCCCACTGCCGAGAGGCACGCACGGTATATACCGCGCCCGCCAACGGGAACGGCAAGACCGAGCAGGCTCCGGCTCCGAAGCGGGCGGCGCGCCGGCGCTAGTCGGGCGGCGGTTCTCCACCGGCCACCAGCGAACGGGGCGCCACGAGCCCCGTTCGAAACGCCTCCAGCGCGATCTCCAGCATCCAGACCGACGGCACGCCCTGGAAGCGAAAGCCGTTGAGGAAGAGCGTGGGCGTCCCCGTGACGCCGAGCGCGCGCCCGAGCTCCATGTCCTCGTGCATCCGCGCCTGGTGGGAGGCGGACGCCAGCGCCCGCTCGAAGGCCTCCCCGTCCAGCCCCAGATCCTCCGCGTGCTCCACCAGCTCGGCGTCGCTCAGCGCCGCCTGATTCTCGAACAGCCGGTCGTGGTAGGGCCAGAACGCCCCCTGGAGCCCGGCCTCGATGGACGCCTGCGCGGCCCGCGCGGCGTGCTCGTGCATGGGGAGCGGAAAGTGGCGGTAGACGTGTCGCACGCCGTCCGGATGCGCTGCCAGGAGCGAATCGATCACCGGCCGCGCCTCGGCGCAGAAGGGGCACTGGAAGTCGCTGAACTCGACGATCTCGAGCGCCGCGCCTTCCGGCCCGCGGGCCGGGGCGGGCTGGGCCGGGAGCGCTGGAGACGCGGCCAACGCCGCCGCCAGGGCCGCCAGGGCCGCG
>DATEDS010000029.1:0-6633 GCA_035281565.1 Gemmatimonadota bacterium | reverse complement strand
GCGCCGGCCTGACAGGAACTCCGCCTGGAGCACCTCGAGGCAGCCGGCGAGGTCCGAGCGCTGGGCCTCCAGCACCTCGGCCCGCTCATGGCACCTCCGGCGATGGTCCGCCTCGGCATCCTCCCGCGCGGCCTCCTCCTGCATGTGATAGATCTTGAGCGCCAGAATGGACAGCCGGTCCACGATGGCACCCGGCGTCTCCGAGTGCAGCGGTGCGTCCTCGGCCGGCGAGGCCCGCTCCGCCAGGATCGCCAGCAGCATCTCGTCGATGCGCTCGATGAGGTCGTTGCGGCACTGGTTCAGCGCGTCGATCCGGCGCTTGGTCTCGGCGATCCGGTGGTCGGAGACGTCAGGCCCGCGAGCCTCGTCCTCCTCGTGCCAGAGACGGATGTTGACCAGGTGCTCGGCGCCGGTCACCGCGTCCAGGGCCGTCCGGCCCGCGTCCTCCCCCAGCATCCGGTCCGCCTCCGCCGGACTGGCGTGCCAGGCCCGGACACCCTCGTCCTGTCGGGCGATCAGCCCCGGAACGTCCAGCAACACCTCACGGTCCTGGATCCGTATACCCCCGATCGGCCGGTCGCGTTGCACGGGCTCCGATATCGATCCCGTCCCGCGGTCAGCCATGCCCGTTACCGCCCACGGCTGCCGGATCGCGGAGACGTGCCAGGTCGGCGTCCACCATCATTCGGACGAGTTCCTCGAACCCCACGGTCGGCGACCATCCCAGCTCCGTCCGCGCCAGGGTGGCGTCGGCCCGTAGATGATCCACCTCCGCGGGGCGGAACCGGCTCGCGTCGACCTGCACGTGCTCCTCCCAGTCCAATCCGGCGTGCTCGAACGCGATCCGACACAAGGTGCGAACCGAATGGGTCTTGCCGGTTCCGACCACGTAGTCCACCGGCGTGTCCGACTGCAGCATCTGCCACATCGCGACGACGTAATCCCCGGCGAAGCCCCAGTCGCGCTCGGCGTCGAGGTTGCCGATCGGAAGCTCGTGAGCCAGGCCGAGCGCGATGCGCGCTACGCCCTCGGTGACGTGACGGGTGACGAATTCGAGGCCCCGTCGCGGGGATTCGTGGTTGAACAGGATTCCACTGACCGCGAAGAGATCGTAGGACTCGCGATAATTCACGGTGATGAAGTGTCCGTACACCTTGGCCACTCCGTACGGGCTCCGCGGGTAGAAGGGGGTCTTCTCGTTCTGCGGCGTCTCCTTGACCTTGCCGAACATCTCGCTCGACGAGGCCTGGTAGAATCGGATCGAGGGGTCGACGTGCCGGATCGCCTCGAGGATCCGGGTCACGCCGAGCGCGGTGAACTCGCCGGTCAGCAGCGGCTGCGACCAAGAGGTGGGCACGAAGGATTGCGCGGCGAGGTTGTAGACCTCCTCCGGCCGCACCTCGCCGATCACGCTCAGCAGCGAGAGCTGGTCGAGAAGATCCGCCTGGTGCAGCATCACGCGGTCCTTGATGTGGGCGATCCGCTCGAACTTCTCGGTGGACGCCCGGCGCACGACGCCATGTACCTCGTAGCCCCGCTCGAGCAGGAACTCCGCCAGGTACGATCCGTCCTGGCCGGTGATCCCGGTGATCGGGGCACGGCTCATTCCGCTCCCTTCTCCCCAGGAGTGCGCAGGATCCGGATGCGGCTGGCGATCATGTCGATCGCGATATCGTTCTCGCCGCCTTCGGGGATGATCACGTCGGCGAATCTCTTCGACGGCTCCACGAACTCCTCGTGCATGGGTCGGACGGTCCTCACGTACTGGTCGCTCACCGATTCGAACGTCCGGCCGCGCTCCCGGATATCCCTACGGAATCGCCTGAGGAGCCGGATGTCGGGCGGCGTGTCCACGTAGATCTTCACATCCAGGAGTTCACGCACCTCCGGAAAGTGGAACAGAAGGATCCCCTCGGCGAGAACGACGTCCCGAGGCTCCACGCGGACTGTGCGGTCCGTCCGCGCGTGACGTGTGAAATCGTATACCGGTTGCTCGATCGGGCGCCCGTGCCTGAGCTCCTTCAAGTCGCCCACGAACCGCTCGATCTCGATCGAATCCGGATGGTCGAAGTTCCGCGTCGCCCTCTGCGCCGGCGGCAGATCGGTCAGGTCGCGATAGTAGGCGTCCTGCTGGAAGACGGTGATCGAATCCAGCGCCAGACGGCCGAGGATGTTGCGGGCGACGGTGGTCTTTCCGGAGCCCGTGCCACCGGCCAGGCCGATCACGAAGCGGCTCACCGACCCGAGGCTGGTGGCTCCGTCAACGGCTGGCGAGGACGGTCTCGCTCAAACCGCGATAGTACTCGATCGTCCTCCCGAGACCTTCTTCCAGGTTCACCAGGGGCTCCCATCCCAGCAGTTCGCGAGCGAGCGAGATGTCGGGGCGCCGGACGCGCGGATCGTCCTCCGGTAGCGGGCGGTACACGATCCGGCTGGCGCTGTCCGTCATGGATATGATGCGTTCGGCGAGCTCCCGGACCTCGATTTCGACGGGATTGCCGAGATTCACCGGACCGTTGTGATCCGACCGCAACAGCCTCAGGATTCCTTCGACGAGATCGTCCACGTAACAGAAGGACCGCGTCTGCGAACCGTCCCCGAACACGGTCACCGGCTCATCGGCCAGAGCCTGGCGGATGAAGGTGGAAACCACCCGGCCGTCGTGGGGCCGCATGCGCGGCCCGTACGTGTTGAAGATCCGCGCGATCCGCACCTCGACTCCATGCCGGCGATGGTACGCCATCGTCAGCGCCTCCCCGAACCGCTTCGCCTCGTCATAGACGCCACGTGGACCGATGGGGTTCACGCAGCCGAAGTACGTCTCCGGCTGGGGATTGACCTCCGGATCCCCGTACACCTCCGAGGTCGACGCCTGGAGGTACCGGGCGCCGTGCTCGCGCGCCAGATCCAGGGTCCGTTGCGTCCCCACCGAGCCGACCTTCATGGTCTCGATCGGAAATTCCAGATAATCGAACGGGCTGGCCGGGCTCGCGAAATTGAGGATCGCGTCCACCGGATCGTCGAGCCGGATCGGCTCGGAAACATCCTGCTCGAGGAGCCGGAATCGGCTTTCGGGCACCCCGGCGAGGTTCTCGAGCCGACCCGTCAGCAGGTTGTCGATGCCGACGACACGCGCACCCTCCTCCACCAGGCGGTCACAGAGGTGCGAACCCAGAAAGCCGGCGGCGCCGGTGACGACGATATTCTTCATTCGGCCCCCGCCGTGGTCCGCACCGACCGTTCCTGCACGTGATTCGCGTTTCGACGCGGACGGCCGATCGAGTAGTACTCGAATCCGTGCTCGGCCATCGTCACCGGGTCATAGACGTTGCGGCCGTCGAATACGACGGGCTGGCGGAGACTCCGCTTCACGCGCTCGAAATCGGGAAAGCGAAACTCGTTCCACTCGGTGACGACGATGAGGGCGTCCGCCCCCGCCAGGGCGTGGTAGCCCTCCGGGGAGAACTCGACGCCGGCGTTGAATATCGCGCGCGTATTGTCGACCGCTTTGGGGTCGAAGGCGCGGATCGTGGCCCCCCGGGCCAGCAGTTCGCGAATGATGACCAGCGCCGGGGCCTCCCGGATGTCGTCGGTCCGGGGCTTGAACGCCAGCCCCCAGATCGCGAACCGTCGCCCGCTCAGGTCCTCCCCAAAGCGCTCCGTGACACGGTCCACGAGCAGTCGTTTCTGGCTTTCGTTGACGCGGTGGACGGCCCGGATGAGGTCGAAGCCGTATTCCACCTCGTCGGCCAGCCGCTCCAGCGCCTGAACGTCCTTAGGGAAGCACGAGCCGCCGAACCCGACGCCGGGAAACAGGAACGAGCTGCCGATCCGCCGGTCGCTGCCGATCCCGGCCCGCACGGCGTCGACATCGGCGCCGACCCGCTCACACAGGTTGGCGATCTCGTTCATGAAGGTGATCCGGGTCGCCAGCATCGCATTGGCCGCGTACTTGGTCATCTCGGCTGAACGGGTGTCCATGAAGAGCACCGGATTCCCGGTCCTGAGGAAGGGGCCATAGATGGCCTTCAGAACCTCGCGTCCCTCGGCGTCATCGGCGCCCACGACGATCCGGTCGGGCTTCATGAAGTCCTCCACGGCCGTCCCTTCCTTGAGGAACTCCGGATTCGAGACCACGATGCAGGCGTGACGGCTGCTCTCGGACAGGACCTCGCGGACCCGATCGGCGGTCCCCACCGGGACCGTGCTCTTGTTGACGACGATCTTGGGGCCATTGGCGAGCCGCCCGATCGTGCGCGCCACCTCCAGGACATGCCTCACGTCCGCGGAGCCGTCCTCGCCCGGAGGGGTCCCCACGGCGATGAACAGCACCTCGCTCTCGCGAACCGTCAATTCCGGATCGGTGGTGAACCGCAACCGACCTTCCGACATGTTGCTCTGGAGCAGCTCCTCCAGACCCGGCTCGAAGATCGGCACGTCACCGCGCTGCAGCCTGGCCACGCGGGCGGCGTCGATGTCGCAGCAGACGACGTGGTGCCCCATCTCCGCCAGGCAGGTCGCGGTGACGAGCCCCACGTACCCGGCCCCGAACACTCCCAGATTCATGCGTCCACTCCCGACTGGCGGCCGGCGATGCGATCGATGATGTCGGTGGTCGACTTCCCCTCGACGATATCGATCAGCTCGACGCGCCCGCCCCACGAGCGTACACGGTCGGCCCCCACGACTGCGTGTGGCTCGTAGTCGGCGCCCTTGGTCAGGATATCAGGGCGGATCGACTCGATCAGCGCCAGCGGGGTGTCCTCCTCGAACAGCACCACGTAGTCGACGAAGGAAAGCGCGGAGAGGATCTCCGCCCGCTCGTCCTGGTCGAGGATCGGGCGATCCTCGCCTTTCAAGCGCCGCACCGACGCGTCGCTGTTGAGACCCACGATGAGGCAATCCCCCTTTGCCCGCGACGCCTTCAGGTACTCGATGTGTCCGGCGTGGAGCAGGTCGAAGCAGCCGTTGGTGAACACCACCGTCTCGCCGCGCCGGCGCCGGGCGGCCGCCTCGGCCGAAACGGCGTGACGGTCCAGTCGCTTGGCGTCGGGGGGAAGCTCGCGCGCCAGCTCGGCCTCGATCTCGTCGCGCGTGACCGTCGCCGTCCCGATCTTCCTCACCTTGATCCCCGCCGCCACGTTGGCGAGCCCGGCGGCCACGTCCACGTCCTCTCCCCCGGCCACCATGGCGGTGAAGACCGCGGCGAAGGTGTCACCGGCCCCCGTCACGTCGAAGACCTGTCGGGCGCGAGCCGCATGGTCCCTGGCCGGACCCTCCGCGAACACACGGACGCCGCGCTCGGAGCGGGTCAGGACGAGGGCGTCCAGCCCCAGCCGGCGGCGGAGCCCGTCGGCGCCGGCGTCGTCCCACGGACCTCCGGTCAGCTCGCTCAGTTCGGCCTCGTTCGGCACCAGGTACCGGGCGCCGCGGTAGCGCTCCGCATCCGGTCCCTTCGGATCCGCCACGACGGGACTCGGCTCGACGGCGTCGGCCAGCGCACGTACGGCTTTCGCGAACACCGTGCCCTTCCGGTAGTCGCTGACCACGGCCGCATCGCACCCGGGGGCGAGACGCCCGATCGCCTCCAGGAGCTCGGCTTGGGCCCGCTTCGAGGTCCCATCGGGATCCTCGACGTCGATCCGGACGAGGGCGTGCTGACCGGCGTGGACCCGTGTCTTGTGAGGTGTCGACCGTTGCGGATCCAGCACCAGGCCCTCGCTGCCGTACCCTTCGTTCTCGAGCCGGGCGCGGCATTCCCGTCCGGCGTCGTCGTCGCCCACCAGTGCGATCAGGACCGGCTCGCAGCCGAGCGCGCCGAGATTCCGCACCACGTTGCCGGCACCTCCCGGGAACAGCTCGCGGCGCTCGAACGTCACGACGGGCACCGGCTTTTCGGGGCTCAGCCGGTCGGCCCGGCCGAACAGGTACTCGTCCAGCATGAGGTCCCCATACACGACGATGCGGCCGCCGCGGAAGCCACGGACGGCCGCCCGGAGCCCTTCGATGGAGGATCCACTCCGCATGAATCGGACCAAGTTATCCCCGCCGGTCGGGGGCTACAAGGCCTTGAGAGCCCGCCACTTGAAGGCCGCGCCGGTTGCCCGACCCGCCACTCTCCCCGTAGAATGGCGCTCGTATGACCATCCCTTCCCAACCGGGCACGGACGGCGATCCCCCGCTGCTCGAGCTGACAGACGAGGCGCGGTCGCGGATCCGGTCCGCGCTCGCCAACGCCGATCCGCCGCGGCGGTGGCTCCGCGTCCGTGTAGTCCCGAGCGGCGGCGGGTTCGACTACCATCTTCAGGGTCTGACCGCCGACCAGGTCGAGGAGGGCGACCTGCGCGTCGGGGAGGACGGGTTCACGCTGGTGATCGACCCCGACAGCGCCGACCGGCTCCGGGGGACGCGCATCGACTACCGGGAGACCCTCCTGGAGCGCGGCTTCCGCTTCGACAACCCCAACGTGCCGGCGAGTCCGATCCTTCCGGCCGGGGAACGCACCGACCTCGAGGGCCCCCTGCCCGACCGTGTCCGGATCCTGCTCGACACGGAGATCAACCCGGCCATCGCCGCCCACGGCGGCCGTGTCCGGCTTGTGGACGTCCGTGACGGGCAGGTCTATTTGGCGTT
>DATEDS010000028.1:0-22315 GCA_035281565.1 Gemmatimonadota bacterium | reverse complement strand
CGGCGGACACGGCACCGCCCCCCGCCCCCTAGCGAGGGCCGCCTCTCCAGGCTCCTGCGGCGCTCCTCAGCGGGTCCGGACGATCGCCATTCTTACCGTCGTCCTTCCGAAAGCGTCGAAGAACACGTCCTCCACGCGCTCGCCCGGACCCAGCGCCAGCCGGTAATAATCGGCGTCGGCGCGGTCCAGGGTTCGCGTGATGTTGAAGGCGGCGTCCAGATGCAGCTGCTCGAGCGTCACCCCGCTGAGACGGTCGCCGGGCAGGCAACCGCAGCCCCCGATCTCCTCGGCCATCCCGTGAAGATCCACCGTACGGTAGTTGAAGCGTGGATCCTGGATGAGATCGAGGTTGGAGACCGCGGCGGCGATGAACCAGTCCCGTAGCAGCTCCTCGAAGGGCATTCCGGTAACGCCCTCGACGTTGTCGACGCCCCGCCGTCCGCTCAGCCCGAGATTGCGGTAGGTGACGGGACCGAAGCGGTCGCCCAGGTAGAGCGCGAACATCATGTACTGGTGGTTGAACGCCTCGACGTAGTCGAGCGGCAACATGGACAGCCCGCCGTTCTGGCCGCGGGTGAACTGCCACAGCCGCAGCAGCGAGCCCGTCCAGTAGCCGTTCAGGGCCTCGGCCGCGTACGACATGCCCTCGTTGAGCCACAGCTCGTCGCCCGAGGCGCCGGTCCTCGTCAAGTGGAGCCCGGCGTTGATCACGTGCTGGTGCTCGTGGGCGAGAGTGGCCAGCGGACGGTCGATCGGGTCGCTGGGGATCCAGTTCGCGTAGAAGGACTCCACCCCGAGTGTGCGGACGGAGTCGCAGTAGATGCCCCCTTGGGTGCCGAGCTGGGACGACATGATCACGAGCACATGGCCGTTCAGGTCGAGGTCGGTCGTCGGGCCGAAGAGCCGGGTGTTGGTCGGATGAATCTGCTCGTCGAAGGCGCGCCCGATCGAGTCGATCCGCGCCTGATGCTGCTCCCGCGGAGCATCCACGTAGATCGCGACGCTCTCTCCGTCGTACCGCAGCGGCGCCATGCGATTGGCCTTGATGCCGCACGACTGGATGTTGACCGCCAGCGGGACGTCCGCCGACGGGGTCAGCGCGGCGGGCTCGATGTCGCCGCGCCGGACGTCGCCCGGCCCGTCCAGCGCCGGTCCGAGGCCGCGCGGCAGAGGCGGAAGCTCCAGGGAGCCGGTCAGCACGTCCCCGGTCACCTGGTACAGCAGGCGGTAGCCGGTCCGGCGGTCCAGGTCGGTCTGGTAGGGGATCACCACGTACTCGGCGCCCGGTGCGGCGGGAAACCGCAGAATCACCCCTTCGGCGGGCGGGCGGATCTCCTGGATCTGACCGATCCCCGCCTCGACTGCAACCACGGACGTGGATACGACCTCGAACGGCAGGAACGAGCGAGCGTCGCGCTCGAGCGTCACGATCACGCGCGTGCGGTCCCCCCGCGCCGGCATCTCGAGCTGGAAGACCGCGACGCCGCGCGAATCGCTGGTGGCGAAGCGGCTCCGCAGAACGCCCCGCCCCTCGTCCAGCGCGGCCTCGAGGAGCGCCCCCGCGAACGGTGCCGTCCGGCCATCGTCACCGGTCCGGCTCACCGAGAGCGCGAGGGTTACGACGTGGGTGCTCGACGAGGTCACCACCTGAGCCCTCGGCGTCACGTACCTGAGGACGATCCCGTCGCGCCCGCCGGGCGCGCCGACCGGCCCCTGCTTTTCGCTGCAGGCGAGCACGAGGAGGGCCAGGGAGATGGCGAGCCGGCTACGCAGGAACCCCCTCCTCGGCGCGACGCTCCGCGAGATGACCGGCGAGGGCCCGGCCGGTGTGCGAGCCGTCCACGTCCGCCACCGCCTCGGGCCGTCCGGTCGCCACCACCCGGCCGCCCTCCGGTCCCCCCTCGGGGCCCAGGTCGACCACCCAATCGGCGCGTGCGATGAAGCCGAGGTGATGCTCGACGACCACGACCGTGTGGCCCCGCGCGATCAGCTCGTCGAGGACCCGCACGAGGGTCCGGATGTCGTCGTCGTGCAGGCCGTTGGTGGGCTCGTCGAGAAGGTACAGGATCCCGCGGACCGCCCGACCACGGGATCCAGGACGGCGAGCCAGCTCGCGTGCGAGCTTGAGCCGCTGCGACTCGCCGCCCGAGAGCGTCGTCGCCGGCTGGCCCAGGGAGAGATAGCCGAGCCCCACCGCCTGAAGGACGCGCAGCCCGCGGCCGACCTTGGGCTCTCCGGCGAAGAAGACCAGCGCCTCGTCCACCGTCATCTCCAGGATCTGGTCGACCGTCCGCCCCCGCCACCGCACCTCGCGCACGTCGTCCCGGTAGCGCCGTCCATCGCACGCCTCGCACCTCACGAAGACGTCCGGCAGGAACACCATCTCGATCCGCTGGTGCCCGTCACCGCGGCAGACGGGACACCGACCGGCGGCGGTGTTGAACGAGAAATGTCCCTCGTTCATGCCCCGACGCCGGGCCGCCGGGGTCGAGGCGAGTAGCCGGCGGATCGGATCGAAGGCGCGGACGTAGGTGACCGGGTTGGAGCGCGGCGATTTCCCGATCGGGGAGGCGTCGACGTTCACGACCGCCGCCACCCGTTCGGCGTTGTGGACGGCATCGCACGTGGGCCCCGACAAAGCGTCGTCGCGTCCGTCGGCATCGAACCCGCGACCGGACAACGTGCGGTGGAGGACGTCGTGGACGAGCGAGGACTTGCCCGATCCCGAAACCCCGGTCACCACCGTCAGGGCGTGGAGCGGAATCTCGACGTCCAGGTCATGCAGGTTGTGCGCACGCGCCCCCCGGATCCCGAGCCAGGGACCGTCGAGCCGGCGGCGCTTCCGGGGTGGCATCTCCGACTCGCCGCTCAGCCATCGACCGGTCCGGGTCCCGGCGGCGGCCAGCCCCTCCGGCGCCCCTGCGTAGACCACGCGCCCGCCTTGGGCTCCGGAGCCCGGCCCGAGCTCGATCACCCGGTCGGCCTCGCGGATCACCGACAGGTCGTGCTCGACCACGAGGACCGTGTTGCCTCGCCGGCCCAGCGCGCGCAACAGGTGGACCAGCCGCCGCGTGTCGCGGGCGTGGAGCCCGACCGTCGGCTCGTCGAGGACGTACAGGCCGTCGGAAAGCGCGCTCCCCAGGGCGTTGGCGATCGCGATCCGCTGGGCTTCCCCGCCCGAAAGCGTGCGCGTCAGCCGATCGAGGGTGACGTATCCGAGGCCGACGTCGACCAGCACCCCGAGCCGCCGCCGGGCCTCGCGCAGGATCGGCGAGACGACCGCTTCCGGCCCGACGTCGGAAGGCAGCCCCCGGACCCAGCCGTCGAGCTCGCCCAGCGTGCGGCGGGCCAGCGACGGGAGGGTGTCGCCGGCCACCTTCACCGCTCCGGCCTCCGCCCTCAGACGGGTCCCCGCGCACGCGGGGCAGAGCCGGTAGGTCTGATAGGAGCGCAGGAAGAACCGGATGTACGCCTTGTACTTCTTGGCCTCGAGGCCGCGCAGGAAGGGCAGCACTCCCTCGAAGACCCGGCCGCCGTGCCGCCCCCCCTCGAGGAGCGTCGTACGCGCCGTCTCGGGCAGGTCGCGCCAGGCCTCCTGCCACGGAATGCCGGCCTCGCGGACGAAGCGCCGGAGCCGCTCCCGCCGGCTCCCGTAGCGGGGCTTGGTCCACGGATCCAGCGCCCCCTCGGACAGCGATCGGTCCGGATCCGGGACGATGCGGGCGGGATCATACTCCAGCAGCCACCCGAACCCGTTGCACTCCGCGCAGGCGCCGTAGGGGCTGTTGAACGAGAACAGGGAGGGGCGGATCTCGGGGACCGACCGTCGGCACCTCGGGCAGCGGCCGTGGCGGCTGAACCGCACCTCGTCCCCCACGCCGGTCCGTCCGCGCCGGAAGAGCACGACCTCCCCTTCCCCCTCCTCGTACGCCCGCTCGATGGCCTCGACGATCCTGACCCTCGGCGTGCGCCCCACCCTCACCCGGTCGACCACCACGAAGAGCGGAGTCCGGCGCGTGAGGTCCTCTTCCGGCGCGAGCTCCTCGAGATGCCGCTCCTCGCCGGCAGCCAGCAGCCGGATGAACCCCAGCGAGCGCAGGTTCTCGACCAGGACCTCGTGCGTCAGGGCCTCCGAGATCGGGAGCGCGAAGGTGACGAACCAGTCCGATCCGTCGGGCTCGCCACCCAGCGCGGCGGCCGCCGCGGTCGGTGAATGAGGGCGCACCGGCTCCCCGCATTCCGGGCAGTGGGCCACGCCCGCCCGCGCGAACAGAAGCCGCAGGACGTCGTAGACCTCGGTCGCCGTCCCGACCGTCGAGCGGCGGTTGAGGGTCTGGTTCTTCTGCTCGATGGCGATCGCCGGAGGCAGCCCCTCGATCGCGTCGACCTCGGGCCGTGGCAGCCGTTCCAGGAACTGCTGCGCATAGGTCGACAGGGACGCGACGTATCGGCGCTGGCCCTCGGCGTACACCGTGTCCATGGCGAGCGAGGACTTCCCCGACCCGCTCACTCCCGTGATCACCGAGAGCCGCCCGCGCGGGAACGACACGTCGATGTCCTGAAGGTTGTGCTGTCGGGCGCCCCGGACTTCGATGGCGCGTTCGGACGGCGCGATCACGGCGGCGGAATCTAGCGGTCCGGGAAGCGGTTCGCAGGAACCGACGCGTTGGCGGGGTGGTGACGGCGGGATACCTTGCCGTCATGTCCTCCGACTCGCTCCCGACCCCGGGCCAACGGAATGCCATGCAAGAGGAATGCGTGTCGCATCTGGACGCGCTCTTCGGCGCTGCCCTTCGCATGACCGGGGATCGCCAGGACGCCGAGGACCTGGTCCAGGACACCTACGTCAAGGCGATCCGTAACCTCCATCGGTACCGCGAAGGCGGCTCGTGCAAGGCGTGGCTGTTCCGGATCCTCACCAACGCGTACATCGATCGCTACCGGAAGGCGCGCCGCTCCCCGATCCCGGTCGAGCTCGATGAAGAGGGGCGGACCGGGCTCTACGACCGTCTCCTCGACGCACCGGGGGAGGATGCCGCGCCGGCGCTCGAGCTGGCGGACCTGAACGATTTCCTCGATCGCTTCGTGGGCGACGAGGTCAAGCGCTCGGTGGAAGGCCTACCGGAGATCTTCCGCACCGTGATCGTGCTCCGCGATATGGAAGGGTTCTCCTATCAGGAGATCGCGGACATCCTCGAGATCCCGATCGGCACCGTCATGAGCCGCCTCTTCCGCGGGCGGCGGCTGCTGCAGGAATCGCTGCGCGACTACGCCGTGCGGCAGGGCTACGTGCGGACACGAGAAGCCTCGTGAGCGGCCGGCGGGGGCTCGGCACCTGATGCGGGCGGCGATCCCCCTGGGCCGTCTGGCGGGAATCCGGGTGACGCTCGACCCCACCTGGTTCCTCATCTTCTTCCTGGTCGCCTATTCGCTGGCGGTGGGCTACCTGCCCGCCCAGCTTCCGACCACCACGCCTCTCGCGCGCTGGGCGTTGGGCGGTACGCTGGCGCTGCTTCTCTTCGTTTCCGTCATTGCCCACGAGATGGCCCACGCGCTGGTGGCCCGGGCCCGCTCGGTGAAGGTCGACGAGATCATGCTCTTCATCTTCGGCGGCGTGGCCAAGCTCCGCGGCGAGCCCCGTGAGGCGAAGTCGGAGCTCCTGATCGCGGGGGCCGGTCCGCTGCTTTCGATCACGCTGGGCCTCGGGCTCCTCGCGCTCATCGGCGTCGCTCCGTGGCCACGCGTCGTCGACGCCGGGCTATGGTGGCTGGGGGTCATCAACGTCGCCCTCGCTCTCTTCAACCTGGTTCCCGGATTTCCCCTCGACGGCGGTCGCATCCTGCGCGCGCTCCTGTGGTGGCGGACCGGCGACTTCGAGCGTGCCACGGTCGGTGCGGCCCGGACCGGCAAGGTGATCGCCGCCCTGCTCATGACGGGCGGGCTCCTTCTGGCCCTCACCACCGGCAACCTCTCGTGGCTCTGGGAGGCGGTGATCGGATGGTTCCTGTGGACGGCCGCCAACCAGAGCATCCGGATGGCCCAGCTTCGGGACGCGGTGGAAGGCGTGTCTCTGCGGGACATCATGACCGAGCGCGTCCCCGCCGTGCGTGCCGATCAGGACGTGCGCGTGGGTGCCGCCCAGACGAGCCCTTACGAAGCCGACGCGCAGGTCGCCGTCGTCGAGCCCGACGGCACGCTGGTCGGGGTCGTCCGCCGGTCGACCCTCGTCGAGTCGGCACGGGAGGATCCCGGCCGCGCGACGCGGTCGGTGGCCGAACCGGCCGATCCGGACCAGGTGTTTTCCCCCGAGACGCCGGCCGAAGAGGCCGTCGCCCGCCTGGCGGGCGGAGCCGGGCTGCCCCTCATCGTCGATCGCGGACGGCTGGTCGGAACGATCGACCCGCGGGCCCTGGTGGGCGCCCTCCGCCGAGCCGAGAACGACCGGGCGGAGGAAAGCGCCGGGTGATCCCCCACGAGGGGCTCGTCCTCCGGGGCCCCCTCCTGACCCCGGTCGACCGGGGCCGCGCGCGGGCGATCGAGGACGGCTTCGTCCGGGTCGGGGCTGACGGACGGATCGTCGCCGCAGGTGTCTGGAGCGCGGAGTCGGCGTCGGTTACCGCGGGGGCTCCGGTCGTGCCGGTCGCTCCGGCTCTGATCCTGCCGGCCTTCGTGGACACGCACGTCCATCTGCCACAGATCGACGTCCGGGGCCGCTACGGGCCGCCCCTTCTCGAGTGGCTGGAGCGGTTCGTCTTCCCCGCCGAGGCGCGCTTCGCCGACCCCGATCATGCCTCCCGGATGGCGGAGCGATTCCTGGCCGCCCTCGCTCGAGCCGGCATCGGCACTGCGGCCGCCTTCGTGACCGTGCACCCGCCGGCGTGCGAGCGCGCCTTCGAGGCGGCGGCGGCCAGCGGGCTGCGAGTCGTCCTGGGCAAGGTGCTCATGGATCGCAACGCTCCCGCCGCGCTGCTCGAGCCGGCGGAAGCGGGGATCGCGGCGAGCCTGGCCCTGGCCGAGCGCTGGGAGGGCTCGGCCGGCGGCCGCCTCCATACGGCCATCACGCCGCGGTTCGCGCCCACGTCCACGCCGGAGCTGCTGGTGGGGTCGGGACGGGCCGCCCGCGAGGCCGGGCTCAGGGTGCAGACCCACCTCTCCGAGCAACCCGACGAGGTCGCGGCCGTGCGCGAGCTCTTCCCGGAGGCGTCCGACTACCTGGAGGTGTACGAGCGGGCGGGTCTCGTCCACGACCGGACCATCCTCGCCCACGCCGTCCACTGCGACGGTGACGCCTTCCGGCGGATCGCCCTGGCCGGCGCGTCGATCGCATGCTGCCCGACGTCCAACGCCTTTCTCGGATCCGGACGCTTCCCGCTGGATCGGGCGTCGGCCGCCGGGGTCACGGTGGCAGTGGGCTCGGACGTCGGCGCGGGCCCGCTCTTCAGCCCGCTGGACGTGCTGCGCCATCTGGCCTATCTGGACGGCCGGCCCTCTCCCGCCGAGCTCCTGCATCGCGGGACCGCCGCCGGCGCCCGGGCCCTGGCGCTCGAGGACGTCACCGGCCGGATCGAGCCGGGGCTCTCCGCCGACCTGGTCCTCCTCGAGCCCCCGCCCGGAGCCGAGGGTGACCCCCTCGAGCGCTTCGCGCAATGCGTATTCCGGGGACCGGAGACGAACGTGGTGGCGACGATGGTCGAGGGACAGATCGTCCACGGAGCCCTGCCCACCGGCGACGCCTGAGGGGTTCTATTTTGGCCTTACATGAACCGTAGGCGGCTCAAGACGGCCAAGATCAAGGCGCCCGACTGAGGTCGTCCGAGGCGCACTGCAAGTGTGCGCCGCAGGACGACCGAGGGAGGGCAACGCAGAGCTTGGCCGTCTTCAGCCGCCGGCTAGAATCGGTAGCCGATGGCGATCTGCGGGAGCGGCAACAGATCCCCCGACTCCGCCCAGTACGTGAAGACGGCCTCCAGGTTCAGCGCCACGCGCTCGCCGACCGGCATCTCCAGGCCCACCCCCGCTCCCAGCGCCCAGCTGTCGTCGTCGTCGTCGAAGACCCGCTCGCCGGCCACGTTCCCCTCGTCGTCCAGGATCGGCTCGGTCTCCTCGTCGCTGCGCCGCCAGTAGGAGAGGCTCCCGACCAGATAGACGCGGCGGGCTCCGTCGTCGCTCAGGACCCGCAACCCCGACACCCCGAGATCCACGAAGCTGAAGTCGCCGAGCTTCCAGAGCGCCAGCGCGCCACGGAAGCCAAAGGCGGAAGGCAGGATCTCCTGGTACGCGATCCCGGAGCCCGAGGCCACGCCCGCGATCGCGCCGACCGTCTGATTGCGATCGGGATCGAAGGGCGTCTGTGCGCGCACGTGAAGTGGGTGGAGGAGAGGTACGAGGGCGAGTGCGAGGAACGCGGCGCGCATGGGCGCCGTAAGCTATCGGATCAATCCGACGAGAGCATCTCCACGCGGGCGGTCGCCTTCCGCGCCACGTACACCTTCTCGATGTTGTACGCCCGGTTCAGCGGACCCAGGGGATAGAGGTAGAACCCCATCGTCCCCGGATCGTAGTCGTACGACATCCCGTCCATGACCTCGCCCCAGGTGAACGTCACCCGAAGACGGTTACCGTTCGGCGACAGGCGCGGCGGCGTGACGGGGGCGTCCCGATACGTGTGCCGGCTCGTGCGCATGAGGGCCAGGTCGCGTACGAAGAACGCGGCGTGGACGTTCTGGAGGTCGATGTCGTGGACAGCCACCATGTTGCCCGCAACGTCCACTTCCTTGAGCAGGAAGGACGCCCGGGACGGATCGAACGTGTCGGCGACACCCTTGCGACGCGATCCGTCGTTCATGTGGACGACCACGTTGTGCTTGGTCTTCGACTTGATCTTCGGACCGGGCATGGGAGCGGTCGGGGCCTCGCGTTCGGGTTGCGGTTCTGCGCTTCCAGGCTCCGTGCCAGCAACATCCGGGCCATTCTTCGGGGTCTCCGGGAAGTAGGATGCCTCGCGGGAGCCCACCGGTTCCATCGGCCGGAGAATCGACCGGCGTCGAGGCGGGTCTTGCAAAAAGCGGGGAACGGCCGGGGATGGTGGGCCCGGTGGGACTCGAACCCACAACTCTCGGCTTAAAAGGCCGATACTCTACCCGTTGAGTTACGGGCCCGGGGGCAAGGTACGGCGCCTGTCCCCTCCCCGGCAACGAGGCTACACAACCTCGCCGGCAGCGATCGCGTTTCCGAGTCCAGGACGGAAGGAGTGATGAGCGCAAGATGATCGACCGGCGATCGCCAGGTCTGCGGGCAGGGCTCGTCATCGGGCTGTTGGCCATGACCGCCTGTCTCCGGTCCCAGGCGGGGTCCCCCCCGTCCGTCGACGCGGGCGCCGTCTTCCGGCAGATCCATGATCGATACACGGGAAAACGCTTCACCCACGTGACCTTCGTCCAAAGGACCGAGCCCGCTGACGGCCCGGTGGAGCTGTGGTACGAAGCCATCCGGCCGCCAGGGCTCGTTCGCGTCGACAAAGCGCCCCTCCAAGGGCTCGACGGCCTCATGTACCGCCGCGATTCGCTCTACACGTTCGACGCCGGGGACGTCGTGGTCGCGAAGGGCGACGAGCGCTGGATCACGATGCTCGTGCTGGTGGACATCTACGCGCTGCCTCTGGACGCCACGCTCATGCGTCTGCGAGAGCTGGGCGTGGACCTGGACGCCATGCACGAGAGCCACTGGCTGGGCCGGCCGGTCCTCGTCACCGGCGCCCTCGCGGGCGACACCACCGCCGCCCAGATCTGGTACGATCGCGAGCACCTCTACCCGGTCCGCGTGATCCAACCGCCCGGCGGCGGGCATCCCCGGGTCGAGTTCCAGATGTCCCACCACCGGTTCATGGAGGGCGGCTGGATCGAGGGCGAGATCCGGATCCTGGTCGGAGGACGGCTGGTCACCACGGAGTGCTACGCCGAGGTCCGTCCCCATCCCGGTCTCGCGGAGGAGCTCTTCGACCCTCACGCCTTCGCGACCCGCCGGTGGGCGGAGACCGAGTATCCCGAGGTGGATTCGCCCCCCGAGTGCGCCCGGCCGGACGAGGATGCCCACGCGCCTCCGCCGGTGGTCGGGGAACTCCCCGCACGATAATCTTGCCCTTCCCGGCTACGGCCGGATCGCGAGGACGGTCGCGCGCCCCCACCGATGGATCGCGTCGTCCGGACGGCACCCCGACCCAGGAGACCTCTTGACCCGTTCGCTCGTCGACCTCAGCGCGACCGGAATCCACCGGGCGCCCGCGGTATACCGCAACCTCTCGGTACCCGAGCTGGTCGAGCACGCGATCGTCCGCGGCGAGGGCGAGATCGTCTCGTCGGGAGCGCTGCGAACGGCAACCGGCGACAGGACCGGCCGTTCCCCGGGGGCCAAGCGTATCGTCGAGGAGCCGGGAGTGACCGACGACATCTGGTGGGGGGACGTGAACCGGCCGGTCGATCGGCAGACGTTCGACCGAGTTCACGAGAAGGTCGCCGCCCACCTGTCCGAGAGGTCGCTGTACGTCTTCGATGGCTTCGCCGGCGCCCATCCCCGGTACCGGCTCGACGTCCGGATCGTCAACGAGCTGGCCTGGCACAACCTGTTCGTGCATCAGCTCTTTCTCCGGCCGACCGACGACGAGCTCGACGACCACACCCCGGGATTCACCATTCTCCATGCTCCCAATCTGCACGCCGATCCCGAGACCGACGGCACCGGCGATACGGCGTTCGTCCTGATTTCTTTCGAAAGACGGCTCGTCCTGATCGGTGGGACCCATTATGCGGGCGAGATGAAGAAATCGATCTTCACGGTGATGAATCATCTCATGCCTCACCGCGATGTCCTGCCGATGCACTGCTCGGCCAACGTCGGTCAGGAGGGCGACACGGCCCTCTTCTTCGGACTTTCCGGGACCGGGAAGACGACCCTCTCGGCCGATCCGGAGCGGCGGCTGATCGGCGACGACGAGCACGGCTGGTCGGATGACGGGGTCTTCAACTTCGAAGGCGGATGTTACGCCAAGTGCATCGGTCTCGCGGAGGAGAAGGAGCCCCAGATCTGGGCCGCCATCCGGTTCGGGACGGTGGTCGAGAACGTGGTCGTCGACTCGGTGACGCGCCAGGTCGATTTCGACGACGACTCGATCACCGAGAACACCCGCGCCGGGTATCCGGTCGACTTCATCCCCGAGGCGGTCATCCCCGGAGTCGGGGGCCACCCCCGGACGGTTCTCTTCCTGACGGCCGACGCGTTCGGGGTCCTGCCTCCGATCTCCCGGCTGACCGGTGAGCAGGCCATGTACCACTTCATCTCCGGATACACGGCCAAGGTCGCCGGCACCGAGGCCGGCGTGACCGAGCCCAAGGCGACGTTCTCGGCGTGTTTCGGCGCCCCGTTCCTTCCCCTTCCCCCGACCCGCTACGCCGAGATGCTGGGCGAGCGGTTGGAGCGCCACGGAACGCGCGTCTACCTCGTCAACACCGGGTGGACGGGCGGCCCCTACGGGGTCGGCCGGCGGATGAACCTGGGCCACACGCGCGCGATGGTGGCGGCTGCCCTCGACGGCGAGCTCGAAAAGGCGCGCTTCACCGCCCACCCGGTCTTCGGCATTGACGTTCCGGACCGCTGCCCAGGGGTGCCCGACGAGGTCCTGGATCCGCGATCCACCTGGGACGACGGCGACGCGTACGACGCGAAGGCGCAGGAGCTGGCCGGTCGCTTCGAGGAGAACTTCGTCAGGTTCGACGGAGTCCCCGAGCAGATCGCGGCGGCCGGTCCGGACAACTAGCGCCGCTCCGCGCGCGACCGCGTTGGGAGGCGGTGCGGCGGGAGTTGGTCCGGCAACGATAGCAGGAACGCTAGCGGTCCAGGATCTGGTCCCGTCCCTGGCCGACCGAAATCCGGTGGATCGGCACCCTCACCAACTCCTCGATCCGCTCCAGGTAGGCACGCGCCGGTCCCGGCAGATCGTTCCACGACCGCGCCGTCGCGGTCGAGCCGCGCCACCCCTCGTGGTCCTCGTAGACCGGGACGCACCGGTCGAGGAGCGTCGAGCTGGCCGGGAACTCGTCGAGCTCGTCGCCTCCGTCGGCCTCGGCGGCCCGGTACCCGACGCACAGGCGGATGGTCTCGAAGTCGTCCAGCACATCGAGCTTGGTGACCGCCAGGGCGGTCAGGCTGTTGACACGGGCCGCGTACCGGACGACCACCGCGTCGAACCAACCGCAGCGGCGCGGCCGGCCGGTGGTCGCCCCGTACTCCCCGCCCGCCTCGCGCAGCCGCTCCTGGAGCGGGCTCTGGACCTCGGTCGGCAGCGGGCCGTTTCCGACCCGCGTCGTGTACGCCTTCACGACGCCCAGGATCTCGTCGAGGTACTTGGGTCCGATCCCCATGCCGGTGGCGGCACCGCCGGCGGTCGTGCTGGAGGACGTCACATAGGGATAGGTGCCGTGATCGATGTCGAGCTGGGACCCCTGCGCGCCCTCCAAGAGGATCCGCCGGCCCGCCTCCAGGTCGCGCGCGACCTTCTGCGAGACGTCCAGAGCCCGGGAGAGGAGCCGCTCCCGGTATCCGAGGATCTCGTCCATCACCCGCTCGGTCGTGACGCGTTCGTCGGAGCCCAGCCGCTCCAGGAGATCGTTCTTGGCGTCGACGTTGGCCGCCACCCGCTCCGCGGTCCGGTCGGGGTCGAGCAGGTCGGCCACCCGGATTCCGACCCGGCCGATCTTGTCCTCATAGGCCGGACCGATCCCCCTGCCCGTCGTCCCGATGGCGCCGCCGCTGCGATGGGCCTCCTTCGCGGCGTCGAGCACCTTGTGGTAACCGAGCAGGAGATGGGCCCGGTTCGACACCCAGACGCGCGGCTCGGCGTCGATCCCCCGGGCGGTCAGCAGGTCGATTTCGTCGAACAGCTCTTCCGCATCGAGCACGACGCCGTTGCCGAGCAGGCATTCCTTGTGGGGATGGAGGATGCCGGACGGAACCTGGTGGAGGACGAACTCCGCGCCGTCGACCACGACCGTGTGCCCGGCATTGGCCCCGCCCTGATAACGGGCGACCACGTCGGCCTGCTCGGCCAGCACATCGACGATCTTGCCCTTCCCCTCGTCGCCCCATTGGGCGCCGACGACGACCTGGCACGTGCCGCGCGTCTGTTTCATCGACGGGTCTCTCCGCGTCCGCCTGGCGATCTCGCGGACGGTCGGTGGCTCGGGGGGCACGAAAAAAGCGCCTCGGGGGCGCATCCTCCCTCAAAACTGCGCGCCGACCGCCGGGACGTCAAACGCCCGCGGCCGCCCGGTTGTCGCGGCGCCGCGGGCGTGTAGCCTTCGCCGCCGTGCCGTCCATCCTCAAACCCTCGCTCAACTGGCTCCTGCCGCTCGTCCCCCTGGCCGTCGGCCTCCGCTTTCTCGTGCCCGACCAGCACGTATGGATCTTCCTCGTTGCCGGGCTCGCGATCGTGCCGCTGGCGGGCTGGATGGGGAAGGCCACCGAGCACCTCGCCGACCGGACGGGAGAGGGGATCGGCGGGCTCCTGAACGCGACCTTCGGCAACATGGCCGAAATCATCATCGCGATCATGGCGCTCCGCGAGGGGTTGACGGAGATCGTGAAGGCGTCCCTCACGGGCTCGATCATCGGCAACGCGCTCCTCGTCCTGGGCGCCTCCATGCTGGGCGGCGGCCTCAAGTTCCGGATCCAGACCTACAACCCGGCCGGCGCCCGCACCCGGGCGACCCAGCTCACCCTGGCCGCGATCGCGCTCGTCATTCCGGCCCTCTACCACCAGCTCGCGGGTGGCGACGCGGTCGTTCGCGAGGGGGCGCTCTCGGTGGAGATCAGCGTGCTCCTTCTCGTGGTCTACGGGCTGGCGCTCGTCTTCTCGCTCCATACGCACACGCCCTACTTCACCCGCGAAGCCGCCGAGGCGGGCCGGCTCGAGGCCTCCCACGCCGCCTGGAGCGTCCGGCGCTCGCTGGCCGTCCTGATCGGCGCGACGGGGGTCGTGAGCTGGATGGCCGAGATCCTGGTCGGATCGGTCGAGCCGGCGGCGGAGACCCTGGGGATGACCGAGGTGTTCGTCGGCGTCATCGTGGTGGCCGTGGTCGGGAACGCGGCCGAGCACTCGACCGCGATCCTCATGGCCCTCGAGGACCGGATGGACCTGGCGCTCGGGATCGCGATCGGGAGCGCCACCCAGATCGCCCTCTTCGCCGCCCCGGTCCTGGTCCTCCTCAGCTACGTGATCGGGCCGCGGCCTCTGGACCTCGTCTTCACGCCCGCCGAGGTCGCGGCGGTGGGCCTCAGCGTGCTGATCGTGGGCCAGGTCGCGGAGGACGGGGAGTCGAACTGGCTGGAGGGGGTGCAGCTCCTGGCGGTGTACGGGATCCTGGCGCTCATGTTCTACTTCCTGCCGTAAGCCCGGTCTGATTTCACAACCGAACCCGGTTGTTGCTTTGGGTCAGTAGCCAGTCGGCGAATCCAGGAACACGGTCTCCACCCCGAACTCCCCCGCCAGGTGGTCGCCCAGCGCGCGGACGCCGAGCGTCTCGGTCGCGTAGTGGCCGGCGAAGAACACGTTCATGCCGAGCTCGCGTGCCCGGTGCCAGGCGACGTGGCTGGTCTCGCCGGTGACGAAGGCGTCCACCCCGGCTGCCGCGGCCTCGTCGACGAGGTCCGCGGCGGCTCCCGAGACGATCGCGACGCTCCGGATCTCGTCGGCTCCGAAGGGAAGGACGTCGGGTCGGGCCTGGAGCAGGGCCTCGAGTCCGGCCGCCAGACCCGCCCGGTCCGTGGTCGCGCGAAGGAGCCCCCGCCACCCCAGCGTCCGCCCGCCCCAGCGCCCGAAGGGGACCAGGTTCTCGACCTTGAGGAGCCGCGCCAGGACGGCGTTGTTCCCGACCCCCGGATGGGCGTCGAGCGGGAGGTGGGCGGCGTAGAGGGAGATCCCGGCGCCCAGGAGGGCCGCGATCCTCGCGCGCTGCGGTCCGACGACGGGCTCGACGCGGCCCCAGAAGAGCCCGTGGTGGACGATCAGGAAGGCGGCCCCGGCTTCCTGGGCCATGGCGAAGGTGGCCAGGGCCGCGTCGGTCGCGAGCGCCACCCGCTCCACCTCCGCCGCGCCTTCGACCTGGAGCCCGTTCAAGGACTTCTCGTCCCACGCGGCGATCTCCAGGTACTCGTTCAGGTAGGTGACGAGACGGTCGCGCGGGAGGCTCATCGGGCGGCGCCCGGCGCGCCGATCGCGACACCCAGTCCCTCCAGGGCCTCGGCGACCGCCCGCCGGCCCTCCGGATCAAGAGGACGGAGGGGCGCCCTCGGCGGCCCGCCTCCCGGCCAGCCGCGGAGGTCGAGCGCGGCCTTGATGCCGGCCACACCGAACCTGGGGCCGAGACACTCGGCGAGCGGCCGGAGCCGCTCCTGGAGCGTCCGTGCGCCCGCCGGATCCCCCGCCTCGTGGGCGGCGAAAACCTCGCACGCGGCCTCCGGAGCCGCGTCGGCCACCGCCAGGATGGCGCCGTCCGCCCCGAGAGCCAGCGACTCGGCCACCACCGTGGCCTTGCCGTCCAGGAGCGAGAAACCCGGTCCCGCCTCGCGGCGGAGCCGCGCCTGGAGCCCGAGATCCCCCGCCGAGTCCTTGATCCCCTGGATCACCTCATCCGCGGCGAGCCCGACGATCAGCTCTGCCGGCAGGTCGACCTTGGAGCGCTGGGGGATGTGATAGGCGAGGAGCGGCAGGTCGAAGGGCTCGGCCACGGCGCGGTAGAAATCCGCGACCACCTCGTCGTCGAGCGCGTAATAACGGGGGGGAAGGCACAGCAGCGCGTCGGCCCCGGCCTCCACGGCGCGGCGCGCCGCGGCTTGACTCGCGCGGACGCTCTCGCGCCCGACCTGGACGACCAGCCGGCGATCCGCAGGCGTGGCGCGGCGCGCCGCGGCGAGCAGCGGGCTCTCTTCGTCGGCCTCGAGCAGCGGCCCCTCCCCGCTCGTTCCGAACAGCACGAACCCGGCCAGGTCGGTGCCCGCGTAGATCTCGATCTGAGCCGCCAGCCGTCCGGGGTCCGCCGCGCCGTCGGGGCCGAAGGGGGTCGTGACGGGCGCGAGGACGCCGGAGAGCGGCGCCGTCATTCGCCCACTTGAACCGACTCGACGGCCTCGATCTCCAGCATCCGCTCGACGAAGTCGTCGCGCGCCTCGACCGAGCAGGTGAGCGCGAACTCGACCTCCATCCCCTCGCCGCCCCTCGACAGGCGGAAGTCGTCGAGCTTCAGGTCGTGCTCCTCGGCGATGTCGTTGATCTCGTCGAGCACGCCCGCCTCGCGCCGGGCGCTCACCAGGAAGTGCACGAACCGCCGCGGCTTCGTCAGGCGATTCTCGATCCGCGCGAGGACCCACAGGATGGCGAGCAGGATCAGCGTGGCGGCGACCGCGACCGTGTACATGCCGGAGCCGATCGTGAGCCCGACGCCGGCCATGTACCAGATCGTGGCCGCGGTCGTGAGACCATGAACGGAGCCCCGGGCCTGGATGATGACACCGGCGCCGAGGAAGCCGATCCCCGAGATCATCTCTCCGGCGATCCGCCCCGGGTCGCCGATCGCGGTCTGCCGCTCCGAGAAGACGAGGGCGACATACACGGACGCCATCGTGATCACGGTCGACCCGACGCAGATCAGCATGTTCGTGCGCAGGCCGGCGGCCTTGTCGCTGAGCTCGCGCTCCAGTCCGATCGCGCCGCCGCAGGCGACCGCCAGACCCAGCTTGATCCACAGCTCCGCGGTCAGGAACTCGCTCAGCTCAGCGTTCCTCGACAGGCGTCGTGTCCCGCTCGGCGCGGTAGGACCGGAATCGGCGCATCACTTCGTCCAGGGCGGAGAACGACTGGACGCCGCACAGGTCGCACAGATCGTCGAAGAGCTCGATGGCCTCCCAGTTCGCTTCGGCGCTGGTGAAGAACCGTCGCGATTCCAGGGCCTCCACGAGGTACGGGATGCGATAGTCGTCCTCGGCCGGCCCCGCGAACGGCCGGACGACGCGGTCGAGGAAGTAGAGATCCTGAAGGACGATCTCGGGATCGACGTCGGAGGGCATGCGCTCGAGACGTTCGAACAGCAGGTCTTCCACGACGGCGAAGTTAGAGGCCGCGTCCCCCCCGGCAAGCGTCCTCCCCTGGGGGCCTGGCCCGCGTGACGACCGCATCATTCCGGCGGGGCGTGACGCCAGCGCCGGGCGAGGCGCGTGGGCGACACGCCGAGGAGGTAGCCGGCGCGGAGCGCCCACATGAGCAGCGTCGTCCGGACGATCCCCTGACCGATCCAGCGTCGGGCGGAGGTCTCGAGCGGACCGGCGGAAACGACCGGCCGGCCGAATCGTCTGAGGCGGCTCGCGAGGGCCACGTCCTCGAAGAGCGGCCAGTCGGGGAACCCGCCGATGGCCTCGAAGACCTCGCGACGGACGTAGATACCCTGGTCTCCCGTGCCTCTGCCCGTGACCCGGGTCCGGGCGTTGACCCCGACCGCGACCGGGCGTAGGAGCGGATGGCCGACCCGCTCGGCGCTGGGGAAGGCGATCCGGAAGCAGCCCCCCGGAGCCCCCCGGTCCAGGGCCGACCGGATCTGACCGATCGCGTCGGGGGGCGGGATCGAGTCGGCGTGCAGGAACCACAGGACCGCGCCGGTGGCTGCGCGCGCGCCGGCGTTCTGCTGGCGGGCTCGGCCCCGTTCGGAGGTGATCACGCGAGCCCGGCCGCGACCCAGCCCGGCGGTCCCGTCCGACGACCCGCCGTCGACCACGATCACCTCGTCCGGCGACGGAGAGCAACGCGCGAGGGCGTCCAGCAGCCGCGGGAGCCGGCGCGCCTCGTTCCACGCCGGGACGATGACGCTGACCGTGAGGCCCGACAACCCGCTAGGCGCGGTTCGGCGAGGCGATCGCGGGCGCCGACGTGGCCGGCAGCGTCTCGTGGTAGGGAATCCTGAAGCGCATGACGGTTCCTTCTTCGACGCGCGACTCGGCCCAGATCCGGCCGCCGTGCATCTCGACGAGCTGCTTGCAGATCGCGAGCCCGAGCCCGACGCCCTGATAGGCCCGGGTCTGGGACGGCTCCACCTGGCGGAAGGCGTCGAAGACCTCGGTGAGCTTGTCCTCGGGGATCCCGATCCCGTGGTCGATGACACGACCCTCGACCTCACCGTTCACCCGCTCCGCCTCGACGAAGATCTCGCCCTCGCGGGAGAACTTGATCGCGTTCTCCACCAGGTTCAGGAAGACCCGGTAGATCTTCTCCCCGTCCATGTAGCACGGTCCGAGACGCTCGTCTACGCGTCCGGCGACACGCCGGGCTCCGTCGCCCGTCAGCGGGGCAGCCGTGTCGACCACGCCCTCGACCAGCGCCCGCAGGTCGACCTTCTCGTAGCGCAGGGTGGCATGGCCCTCCTCGTGGCGGGCGAAGTCCAGCAACCGCGAGATCATCTCGAGCAGGTGCTGGCTGTTGCGGCTGATGTTCGCCAGCACCTTGCGCTGCTCCTCGTTGACCGGCCCGCACATCTCGTATTCGAGGATCTCGGTGTTGGCGATGATGGACGTCAGCGGCGTCTTCAGCTCGTGGCTGGTGTTCGAGAGGAACTCGCTCTTGATCTCGTTGCTGCGTTCGAGCTCGCGGTTGATGTGCTGGAGCTCCTCGTTGATCTTGCGCACCTCGTCTTCCGCGCGGCGTCGGCCGGTGACGTCGATGAACTCGTATTTGATCGCCTGCCTGCCGCGCCACGGTAGCGGATCGGCCACCACCAGGACCGGGAAGCGCCCACCCTTCGCGTCCAAGAGATCGATCTCCCGGCTTCCCGCCGGTGGCCGGGCCGCCGAGCCGCGCCCCCCTTCGGGTGCCGGGAACCGCTCCCGGTCCTCGGGCGGCACGATCCTCGCCAGGTCCCCGTCGCCGAAATCGCCGGCCTTGCGACCCGTCCGCTCCGCGAAGGCGCGGTTGACGAACGTCACCCGGCCGTCCTGGAACACCAGGATCATGTTGGGATCGTCCTCGAAGAGGGTCGCCGGATCGATCCGGTGGCCGGCATAGCGCGTGCGGGCCTCCTCCACGCCGAGAACGATCATGCCCGCCCCGAGGAAGAGACCCAGACTGGTCTCGAGGAGCTCCTGCCATACCGTCTCGAGCCCGGGTGCGAAGATCCAGATCGACGCCGCGACCAGCGGCGTCATGACGAGCGCGAGGCCGGCCGCGCGCGCACCCAGCGGAGCGAACTCGCGCACGTACCGATCGACGGCCCACCCCGACGCGATCCACAGGACGACGAAGGAGGCGAACGTGGCGCTGCGGATCGGAGCCACGTCGGGGCGGACGTTCACGAGGACCGCCAGAACGGCGAGGAAGCCCGCCCCGATGGCGGCGCCGACCCGCATCGCGTGGCCGCGGCCGAGCCGCTCCGGGCCGGCGGCCGACAGGGCCCCCAGCAGCAGGAGCGAGCTGGACACGAGGACCAGCCCCGCGTCCAGGCCGAGCGCCCAGGCGTCCGCGACCCGGAACAAGCCGGCGAGCGCGCGCACCACGAGAAAGGCCCATGCCAGCAGCCACAGCAGGTGATGGGGGAGGCGGTACTCCCGGTGCAGGTACAGGAAGACGATCGCCAGGGCGGCGAAGAAAGCGGCGGCGTGGAGGGTCGACCCCCAGCTCATGGGCGACGTTCCGTGAAGGCGGGGTCCGCGCCGGGGTGAGAGCCGGCGCGGACCTTCAGGCGGCTGGAGAGGCGATGGCGGGCGCTAGTTCCACTCCTGTTCGTCGTAGTCATCGTAGGACTCTTCGAGGTCCTCGTCATCGGACTCGACCGGCTCGAACTCGAGCGGCGAGGTGTTGATGACTTCCAGCTCCACGCCGCACTCGCCGCACTCGATGATCTCGCCCTCCTCGAACTCGAAGGGATCGCCTTCGATCTCGGCGTCGCATTCCGGGCAGTGCGCCACGCGTACACCTCCTCTCCAGGGAAACCGGGGGTGGCAATTATAACATTCCCGGTCGTCGCGCTGTCCAGCGTCCCCGTCATCCCGGATGCCTCCTTTCCGCCACATCGGTGCAAGAAATCGACCGCACGGCCCCTGGCGAGCGTTCTCAGGCCCCCACCACGCGGGCGACCAGGCTCCTCGCCTCGGCCTCGTCCGAAGTCCCCTCGACGATCGCCCGGCCGTCCCGGAAGACGCTCACGGTCCGGTCTCCGCGACGGGCCCTGAGGAGATGCTCGTTCAGCGTGACCTCCCACTCGGGGGGGAGGCGCTCGGCGAGGTCCGGAAGCCGGGGCGCCGGGGCGCCCTCGCCGGGAAGCAGCTGGATCGCCCGCCGGCCGCAGAGGCGGGCGGCGCGGCTCCCACGACGGCCCTCCAGCCACTCGTAGCTCCCGGCCCCGCAGACCGGGCAGTCCGGGCGGGGCGGGCCGGTGACCACCGAGGTCCAGCCGGGCTCCCACACGTCGAACCGGAGCAGCGCCCGGGCGACCCGATCCACGGCTCCGGTCAGCAGCTTCAGGATCTCCGCGTTCTGCTGACCCGCCACCACCGCGACCGCGGCCCCCAGGACCCCGGCCGTCTCGCAGGTCGGCAACGCCCCCGGCGCGGGAACCGTCTCGAACACACAGCGCAGACACGCGGTCTCGCGGGGCAGGATCGGCATCACCAGCCCGGCCGTTCCGATGACGCCCGCGTACACCCACGGGACGCCCTCCCGCACCGACCAGTCGTTGATCAGATAGCGGGTCTCGAAATTGTCGGTGCCGTCGGCGATCAGGCCTGCGCCGCCCAGGAGGGCCGGCGCCGTTCCGGCGTTCAGGTCCTCGACGACCCCGTCCACCTGGATCTCCGGGTTGATCGCGCGCAGGGCCCGCTCGGCGGCGTGCGCCTTGGGGAGCCCGAGCTCGGCGTCCCGATCGGTGAACAGGACCTGTCGCTGGAGGTTGGACCGCTCGACGAAATCGCGGTCCAGGACGGTCAACCGGCCGACGCCCGCCCGGGCCAGAAGCTCGGCCTGGAGCGAGCCCAGGGCACCGCAGCCGACGACCGCGACATGGGCCCCGGCCAGCCGGGCCTGCCCGCGACTTCCGATCTCGGGCAGGACGGCCTGGCGGATGTAGCGGGCGCCAGGAGCGGCATCGATCATGGAACCAAACTACCCCGACCGCCATATATTCGTCCTGCCCGCGAGCGCCTCGATCCCCTCCTGCGGACCTCGCGAAAACCTCGATCCACGGATCTTGCGCATGGATGGACCACGCGTCGTGATCACCGGCATGGGGGCGGTGAGCCCCAACGGGATCGGCCGGGAGGCCTTCTGGCGGGCGTGCGCCCGCGGCGGGAGCGGGACCGGCTCCATCACCCTCTTCGATCCCTCCGACCTGCCGTGCCGGGTCGCGGGCGAGGTGCGTGGCTTCGACGTCGAGGCCAATCTCCCCGCCAAGTCACGCCGCTACGGGATGCGGGTGGTGGCGATGGCGCTGGCCGCCGGCTCCGAGGCCCTCGAGAACGCCGGTCTGCAACCCGACCGGCTGGACGACGAGGAACGCCGCCGGACCGGCGTCATCGTCGGGACCGGCGCAGCCGGGATCGCCTTCGGCGAGGAGCAGTACGAGGTCTTCTTCCGCGACGGATACCGGAAGGTGAGCCCGTACGGGATCGTCGCGACGTTCGTCGGGATGCTGTCGAGCGAGATCTCGATGGCCTTCAACCTCCGCGGGATGAGCCACGTCGTCTCGACCGGCTGCACGTCGGCGTCGGATGCGATGGGGTACGCCCTCCTGGCGCTGCGCGCCGGGTGGGTCGACCGGGTGATCACGGGCGGGGCCGAGGCGTGCATCGTCCGCGGGATCATGGCCGGCTTCTGCCGGATGGGCACGATGACCACGCGGAACGGCGATCCGTCACGCGCCAGCCGACCCTTCAACGCCGACCGCGACGGGTTCGTGATGGGCGAGGGCGCGTGGATGCTCGTCTTCGAGACGCTCGCGAGCGCCCGCCGGCGCGGCGCGCCGGTCCTGGCCGAGGTGCTGGGGTACGGGACGACCTGCGACGCGTACCATCGCGTCCAGCCCGAGCCGACGGGCGAGGAGGCCGGCCGCGCGATCGCGGCGGCGCTGTCCGACGCCGGGCTCGGTCCGGAGGCGGTCGGCTACGTCAACCTGCACGGCACGGCGACCGAGCTCAACGACCGGATCGAGTCGCGCGCCGTCCGGCTGGCTTTCGACGGCCACGCCGACCGGCTCGCCACCTCGGCCCTGAAGTCGATGATCGGGCATCCGCAGGG
>DATEDS010000027.1:0-3665 GCA_035281565.1 Gemmatimonadota bacterium | reverse complement strand
CTTCTCGGCGATCGCAGCCATGACGCGCTCCCGGGCCGCGGGCGCGAACCATCGGCCACCGTGCCGTTCGACCCGGTCCGCGGATGCGATCGCGCGCAGCGAAACGGCCGCCAGACCCGTCTCCAGGGGCAGGGCGGCCTCGGCGACGCCCCGGACGTCGGCCGCCCGCAGGACCGCATCCACCCGTTCCGGGCCACGGGCCTCGACGAGCCGGGCCAGGAGGGCCGCCCGCTCGACCCGTGCCGGGCCGCGCGTCCAGGGAGGGGTCCGCGCCAGGACCTCGCCGCCACCGATCGTCGTGACCGGGCTGTACGCCCTGAGGACGAGCCGATCCCCGACCGCCGGGACGACCGGCTTTTCGAGCACGAGGAGCGCCGTGCCGGATCCACCCGGCGGAACCGGCTCCTCCTCGTACGGCCGGACCCGTGCCATGACCTCCGCGGTCGCGTGATGGACCCGGACCCGGTCGCCGTTCCGGAGTGGCCGGGGGGCCCGGGCCGACAACCAGATCCTCGCGTCCAGGCGGCGCACGGCCTCCCAGCCGCCGTCCGGGTCGACCAGGGCGGTGCCGCGGCGGGCCGCTCCGGCGCCCGGTCCGGTCAGGGCGAGGGCCGCCCGCGATCCCGCGGCGGCGCTTGCCATCCGCCGGTCGTGGACCTCCAGCGAGCGGACCCGCACCGACTCCCGCCCGGGCTGGACGGCCACCGTCGCGCCTTCGGCGACCTCGCCGCTCCAGATCGTCCCGGTCACGACCGTGCCCGTCCCCGCGACCTGGAAGGCGCGGTCCACGGGCATCCGGAAAGGAAGGCCGGCAGGCCGCCCGGGCGCGCCCGCGAGGACGACCGCCAGGGCCTCCCGAAGGCGGTCCAGACCGGTCTCCCGGACGGCCGACACGACGACGATCTCGGCCCCGGCCAGCGGCGAGCCCGCGAGCTCCTCGCGCACCGTCTCGACGACGAGGTCGGCCCACTCCGGCTTCACGAGATCGGCCTTGGTCACCGCGATCACGCCCCGACCCACACCGAGCGCTTCGAGGACCAGCAGGTGCTCCCGGCTCTGGGGCATGAACCCCTCGTCAGCGGCCACCGTGAACAGGACCGCGTCGATCCCGCTGGCGCCCGCGACCATGTTCCGGATGAACCCCTCGTGCCCGGGGACGTCGACGACGCTGGCCGGCGGGGCGCCCGGCCCCAGATCGAGGGGGGCGAACCCCAGGTCGATGGAGATCCCCCGCTCCCGCTCCTCGGGAAGACGGTCCGTCCACACCCCGGTCAGCGCCTGGACGAGCGCCGTCTTGCCGTGGTCGATGTGGCCGGCCGTGCCGACCACCCTGCGGGAGACCGGCTCCGTCACGCCGCCTCGGGGCGGAGATCCGCGTGCCAGCGGACGAAGTCGTGGATCAGCTCCTGGACGAGCAGCTCCTCCCGCTCCATGGTCGCGACCCCTTCCAGGAGGTGGTAGTCCGGATGCGCGTAGAGCGCGAGGAAGGCGTACCCCCGCGCAGGCAGCCGGCGTTGTCCCGGCCGGGGTGGACACGCCGCGCACACGAGCCCGCCTTCGCCGATCGAGAATGCCAGCTCGTGTCCGTCCGGGAGCTCCCGGCCGCAACCGACACAGGCGTCCAGCCGGGGCGCCACGCCCAGCTCGCCCGCTGCCGCCAGCCGGTGCCAGGTCTCCCAGCGTCGCTCCGTGCCCGGCCGGGCGCGCTCCAGACGCTCGAGCCCCGCCACCGTGAGCGCGTACAGGGGCGCCAGCGGCGCCCCGTCCGGCAGGACCGCCTGGAGGAAGCGGAACCAGCGCCCGGCGGCCTCGAGGCGGGGCAGCGATACCGCGATCCCGCTGTGGGCGGCCAGCAGGTCGACCCCCGACAGGGTCTGCACCTCGCGGCCTTCCTTCTGGTAGTAGGTGACGAGAAGCCGCTGGAAGGTACCGAGCGAGGCCCCGAAGCGGCTCTTCGGCCGGCGCGCCCCCTTGGCGATCACCGGCACGACACCGCGATCGCGCGTGAAGAGCCGGTAGATCATGCTCGTCTCGCCGAAGCGGACGGCCTTGAGCACGAACGCCTCGGTCCTGACGATGGCCATTACAGGAGCCCCTCCAGGAACAGCGAGGCCGATCCCAGGATCAGCATGAACGACACGATGTCGGTCATGGTCGTCAGGAATACCGACGACGAGACGGCCGGGTCGAGGCCGAGGCGGTGGAGCAGGATCGGGAACGACGCCCCCCACAGGACGCCCAGGGAGATCGCGACCCACATCGAGCCCCCGACCACCAGCCCGACCCGCGCCCCTTCCTGCCAGAACGCTGCGGCCAGCCCGATGCACGAGGCGATCACGAAGCCGATGACGAGGCCCGCCACGACCTCGCGCGCCACCGACCGGAGCGGTCGGAAGGGCGTGCTCGTCAGGGCCAGCCGCCGGACCGCCACCGCCGTCGCCTGGACGGCCGAGTTTCCCGCCATCGCGGCGACCACCGGCATGAAGACGGCGATGAACGCCATCCGCTCAATCGTGTCCTCGAAGTACGCCACGACGAGCGCCCCCAGACCCGACGTGAAGAGCGTGATCAGCAACCACGGGATCCGGGAGCGCACGATCTCGGTCGGCGTCGCGTAGGTCTCCTCCTCCTCGTCGACACCGGACAGCCGGAAGAAGTCCTCGGTCGCCTCGGCCTCGAGGATGTCGATCACGTCATCCACCGTGATCCGGCCGAGCAGCCGATCGAACTCGTCGACGACCGGGATGGAGACCAGGTTGTATTTGGCGATGAGTCGCGCGACCTCTTCCTGGTCGACCGTCGGCAACACCCGCACCACGTCGCTCTCCATGATGCGCTCGACACGGGTCGTCCCGGTCGCGAGGATCAGGTCGCGGAGGGGCAGGGTCCCGACCAGCCGACCCTCCGCGTCGACCACGTAGACCGTGAAGAAATCGCGCACCTCCTGTCCCTGGCTGCGGACCGCCCCGATGGCCTCGTCCGCGGTCAGGGTCGCCGGAACGCTCACGAGCTCGGTGTTCATGACGCCGCCCGCGGTCTCGTCGTCGTAGCGCATGAGGGCGGCGATCTCGCGAGACTCCTCGGGCTCGATTGCCTCGAGGATCTCTCGCGCGTGCTGAGCCGGGAGTTCGCTCAGGATGTCGGCGGCGTCGTCCGCATCGAGCTCACGGAAGAGGGCCCGCCGCTCGACACCCTCGACGCCGTCGAGGAGACCCGGCCATGACTCCTCGTCCACCTCGGCCAGGGTCTCGGCCCGCAGCTCCGGCGGTACGCGGCGGAAGAAGGCGACGCGATCGTCGCCCTCCAACCGGTCGATGATCTCCGCCAGGTCGGCGGGTCGCAGCTCGTGGAGCAGCAAGTCGAGAGCCGACGGGTCGCTTCCGTCCGCGAGGATGTTCAGGATGCGGTCGACGAGCTCTCTCGTCTGTTCGGTCGATTCCGCCACGATGAAGGCTGCTCCGGGAGCGGGGAGTGGCGGCCCGCGGGCGCGGGGCGGGCGCTCGGGGACCGGGGTCGGACGACGGGTTCCGCGGCGCGGTTCAATCTGGAGAGTGGCGGGAGCTCCGTCAACGCACGAGCCGCGTGACCCAGTCCTCCTGGATCGCCAGCATCGCTCGCTCGGTCTCGGCGGTCTCGTGGTCGCGTCCGGCCAGATGAAGGGTGCC
>DATEDS010000026.1:0-2908 GCA_035281565.1 Gemmatimonadota bacterium | reverse complement strand
TCGCGCTCGTGGAGGAACCCGCGGCGCGCATATCGCTCGATCGTATACCCGGCCAGGAGACCGATGACGTACGCGGAGCCGAGCGCGATCCAGCCGCCGATCGCGCGGTCCAGGGTGAAATCGCCGGCCAGGGAGAGGGTGATCGGCCAGGCGGCGAAGAACGCCGCCGAGAGGAGAAGCTGCGCGGGGAACGCCAGCCTGAGCAGCGTGTCGGCGCCGAGCACGACCAGCACCAGGCCGACCCAGCGCAGCTCCACCCACGGGCCGCCGATGGCGATCAACACGCACAGCCCGATGCCTCCTACGAGGGCCGTCACCCAGAGCACGCGACCCCGGATGCGCGGCCAGAAGGGAGCGAAGGTGAGGCCCAGGGCGGCGAGGAACACGGCCGCGACGCCGACCCGCACCGGCCACGCGCGGAGGGCGAGCTCCGGGTCGGCCCACCGGTCGACGAAGATGAACGCGAGGAAGAGCGCGCTGCCGGTCAGGAGCGTCACCCGCACCTGGCGGGTCGCGGAGGCCCGGTACTGCTCGCGGAACCGTGCCTCCAGCGCGGGGTCGTCGAAGCGGAGCGTGACCGAATGCATGCGGACGGGGCGGATCATCGGGCAGGAATGTGGCCTGCGGCGCGGCGCGCGGGGAAGGTGCGCCCGCCGAGGAAGGACCGAACCAGGCGGATGCAGAAAAAAAGGCGGGGCCGGCCGCAGCCGACCCCGCCCTGATGGGCCGTGCTATCGCCCGCGGATCAGCCGCCCGCGGTGCACGTGTAGGAGAGCGTCCCCGACACGCTGCCGGAGAATTGCTGCTCCTCGGTTGGGGGCGAGGGGAACCCCGTGTACTGGGACTGCGCCGTGTGGGACCCGGTCGCGGGAACGCGGTTGGACCCGCATACGAACGTGAAGGTCGCCACGCCGTTCACGACCGTGACGGCCGGCGCGCCCGGCCCGCTCACCGGATTCGTCGCGAAGAACAGCACCCTGCCGCCGGGAGGCTCCGGATAGACCTCGGCCCTGAGCGTGAACGATTGCCCGGAGACGAACGCGTTCCCCCCCCCGACGATCGTGAGCGTCGTCGTCGTCGGAAGCGTTCCGCCCACCTCGGTCGCATGGTCGCTGAACGACGTGATCGCCCCGCCCGTACGGGTGCCGAGGGCTACGGCGTGGCTCGGGCTCAGGAAGTCCAGGATCGGCTCCAGAATGGGATTCGACCACAGGGCGCTCTCCGTCTCCCCGGCGCTCGCGCAGTCGAGGAACGTGATGTCCACCTTGGGGAGCCGCTCCCATACGCCGTTCTCGAAATGAACGACGAACAGGCTGTCCGGATGGACTCCCTCTACCGGCACCCCGTCGGGTGGGCCGAGCAGCGTGCAGACCCCGGCAACGGGCTGATCGTCTTCGGCCGCCAGGGTCAAGCTCCCGCCCGGCGACGAGCTAGGGAACGTGATCCCCTCCGGATAGGTCGAGATGTCGTACACGAGGCCGAACAGGGGCGGCTTGACCACCCTGTCCGCATTGGGCGTGAAGAGGAGAACGAAGGGCGTGTTCACGAGATCGCCGGGGATCTTGGCTCCGGCGAACTCGGCGAACCCGTTCTCGGTGGTCTCGGCCTCGCCCGTGCAAGGGAACCCCGGGATGCAGGCCGTCGCGCCCTGGGCCACGGGAATGAGGTCCACGTAGGCGAGGATCATCGCGACGAGCTCGCCCGTCCCGTCGGCGCCTTCCCACTTGCCTGCCTGGAAGTGCTTCATGATGAAGTCGACCAGCGACTCCGCTTTCGCCCTGGCGTCGTTGGGCTTCTTCGGGTACACCTTGACGATCGTTTGGAACTGGCTCTTGGCGGATGCTCCGACGGCCGGATCGGTGATGACCTCGGCGATCTTAGCGAACACCTCGTCGGCGTCGACCGACGTCTGGAGGGATCGCTGGGCCTCGGTGGGGAACATCCTATCCCCCGCCTGACACCCATAGGACAGCGCCGCCAGCGCGATCAGGCAGAACACGCCGGCGATCGAACGGTTTCCGCTAAACATGCATGAACCTCCACAGGGATCGGGGGGGCCGGCCAGGGGGGCCGGGAGCTCCGGGAGTCCCGCTCGCGCGGGAAGCGGAGAAGATACTACTATAGCATATCGGTGAACAGATATAGGTCTAGGTTTAGTAGTAGAGAGGCGCCCACGTGAGCTTCTGCACCGAATGCGGATCTCGCCTGCCCGATGCGGCGAAATTCTGTCCCGAGTGCGGCACGAAGGCCGCGGTCGCCGCTCCACCGCCCCCCGAGCCGGAACCCGAGCCGACGGTCTCCGTTCCGCCCCTGCCGGCCGAGCTCCGCGAAAAGTTCGACTCCGTACGATCCGAGCTTCAGGGGGAGCGGCGGGAGGTCGTCGTCCTCTTCGCCGACCTCAAGGGCTATACGTCGATGTCGGAGGCCCTGGACCCCGAGGAGGTCACGATCCTGATGAACCGGCTCCTGCGGGAGCTGGCCGCGGCCGTGTACGAGTACGAGGGCTACGTCGACAAGTTCATCGGCGACGCCGTCATGGCCCTCTTCGGCGCTCCCCTCGCCCACGAGGACGACCCGCAGCGCGGCGTGCTGGCCGGCCTGCGGATGCTGGAGGTCGTCCAGGCGCACAACGAGAAATCCGCCTACGACCTCGCCCTCCGGGTCGGACTGAACCTCGGGGAAGTCGTCGCCGCCCACATGGGATCCGAGATGAACCTCCAGTACACGGTGGTCGGAGACACCGTCAATGTCGCCTCGCGGCTGGAGGGGGCGGCCGAGCCCAACACCGTGCTCGTCAGCGAGGCCGTATGGAAGCGGATCCGGCGCAGCTTCGATGGCGCGGAGGTCCCGCCGCTGACGCTCAAGGGCAAGTCCGAGCCGATCCGCGGCTGGCGGATCGCGGGGGTTC
>DATEDS010000025.1:0-4008 GCA_035281565.1 Gemmatimonadota bacterium | reverse complement strand
ACGACATCGCGGAGCTCTTCCCCACGGAGAACGACCTCCGCCAGGACGCGGTCGCGGAATGCGGCCGGATCTACCAGGACTTCGATGACGGCGACGAGGACGCTGCCGCGGAAAGGGCGTTCCAGTTCTTCGGAAGGACGCTGGAGCAGAACGAAAACGGCGAGCTCCTCGATCCGGCGCCGTCCGCCGAGCAGAAGATCGCCGACATCTTCACGGCCATCTTCGACGACCTGGGGCTCGATTTCCCGGATATCGAGCCCGACGCGCTGGAGTCCGGCGAGTTCGCGGTCGGCACGCTGGTACCGAACGGGCCTCCGCTCATCACCGCGAGCAGGCACGCGGGGATCGACGACGGGGGCGGCCTCCTCGGTCCCGTCCAGGTGATCATCGTCCAGATCCAGGCGGAGAGCGGCGGACTGCAGACGTCCAGCGCGGAGCACCCGTGCCCGGCGGGGATCGACGACCGCTTCGACTGCTATCCGCTCTTCTACGACTACACCGTGGTTCCCGCCTCCAACGTGAATCCGGCCGTGGGCCTCAGGCTGGGGCAGTGCAACATCTCTCCGCCGGACGTCGAAGTGGTGCTGGCGACGCCCGAGGGTATTCTGCCCGAGGACGACTCGCCGGTCGGTCTCGATTGCACGGACGTCCAGCCCCAGACCGCGATGACGGGCTGGCGGAGCTACGCCTGGTCGGTGCTGGAGCCGATCGCTCCGCTGTTCCGGGTGCGCGAGGCGTTCGCGGGGAAGAACCCCGTCGGAGGCCGGATCTCGGCGTTCAGCCCGGTCGCGCCGGTGCGGGCGGCGGGTGGAGGCGGGGTGGAGGAGCCGCCGCCCCCAGGCACCGACATCGTCGTGTTCAACGACGTCAACGTCTTCGACAACACCGGCATGTCCGACCCCGACAACGTGGTTCTCGTCCGGAACCTGGTCGACTTCACGACAGCGGGGCCGCGCGACGACGGGACCGAGGTATGGGTCGACTGTCGCTCGTCAGTCGCGACGGGAGCGCACGGTGGATGCCAGAATCCGTCGACGTTCCGGACCACCATCGAGGGCCAGGGTCTGACACTGGTCGACGTCTTCGAGGGCTCGCTCGACGACCTGCCGCCCGAGGTCAAGGTTCTGTTCCTGTGGATCCCCTCGGACCCGTACCCGGCTTCGGAGGTCAACGCGTTCAAGCAGTTCGCGGCGGAGGGGGGTCGAGTCATCTTCGTCGGCGAGAACGCAGGGTTCTACGGCTGCTGCTTCGCGCTTCAGAACGCGTTGCTGGAGGCGTTCGGCGCGACTCTGCGGAACTCCGGCGGCATCTTCCATACGGGCTACTTCCAGCTGCCCCAGTCGTCGCTCCGGACCCACCAGATCACCGAGGGCGTGGGCACGTTGACGATCGCGGCCTCGTCGGAGATCGTGCTCGGCCCAGGGGACTTCGCCCTGTACTTCGATGCGACGGAGACCCACGTCCTCTCCGGCGTGGCGACGATCGATACGACGCCGATCTCCGGGCAACTGGCGGCATCGAGAGCGGTGCGGATCCATGGAACACCGCCCCCGACCTTGGACACGGTCGGCAGGCCCGTCATCCGGGAACCGTAGACGGCCCGACGGAGGGAACCGCTCCAGCTGACCTCACCGCTGGGGAGCTCTTTTCGCTCCCCAGCGGTTCTTCCCGCCCGCTCGACGCCTCGGACCATCGACTATTCGTCGATTGCGGGTCGAGGTACGTTCCTCCGATGACCGCTGCGATCCTCTGCCCCGCCTGTCAGGCCGAACTGGCGCCGACGGGCCGCTTCTGCTCGTCCTGCGGAGCCCCGCGCCCCCGATACTGCTCGGCGTGCGGGGCCGCGCTCGTTCCGGAGGCCCGGTTCTGCGGCCAGTGCGGGACGAAGGTCGAGCAGGGCTCTCCGCCCACGGGTCAGGCCCTTCCGGGGCTCGAAGCGCCCGCTCTCCACGCCCCTCCCGAGACCCCGCCCGAGCCCGAAGCGCCGGCCGCCCTGCGAGAGAAGTTCGAGACGGTGAAGGCCGAGCTTCAGGGAGATCGGCGGGAGGTGGTCGTCCTCTTCGCCGACCTGTCGGGGTTCACGGCGATGTCGGAGAAGATGGATCCGGAGAGCGTGACGATCCTCATGAACCGACTGCTCAAGAGCCTGGCGGCCGCCGTGTACGAGTACGAAGGGTACGTCGACAAGTTCATCGGCGACGCGATCATGGCGCTCTTCGGCGCCCCGCTCGCGCACGAGGACGACCCCGAACGGGCGGTGCTGGCGGCGCTCGCCATGCAGGACGTCGTCGCCCGGCACAACGAGACCAGCGACATCCCCCTCGCGCTCAGGGTGGGGATCAACGTCGGGGAGGTCGTCGCCGCCCACCTCGGGGCCGGCGGGAGGATGCAGTACACCGTTCTGGGCGACACGGTGAACGTGGCGTCGAGGCTCGAGGGGCAGGCCAAGCTCCACACGGTGCTCGTCAGCGAGCCCGTCTATCGCCGGGTCGAGCACCGCTTCGAGGCGGACGAGGTCCCGCCCCTCACGCTCAAGGGAAAGAGCGATCCCGTCCGGGCGTTCGAGATCGGCGCGGTTCGCGAAGGTGCCGCAGGGGGGCGGTTCGCGGAGACCCCGTTCGTCGGCCGCGTCGAGGAGCTGGCCGATCTGGAAGCGTTTCTCGACGAGGTGTCGTCGGGCCGACATGCCTCGCTCCTCATCGAGGCGGAGGCGGGCGGCGGCAAGACGCGGCTGGTCGAGGAGGCGCTCTCCCGCTTCGCGGGGGAGCTGCGGCGCCTCGACCTGCGCTTCACGTCCGTGCGACTCCCCGGGCAACGATCGATCGCGGAGGAGATCTTCCACCAGCTCTTCCGTCCCGACGAGGGGGACCCGGTGGATCGCGCGCTCGCTCTGCTGGGGCCCGAGGCGGAGCGGGACCGGGCGGGGATCCTCATGCTGGCCGATGTCCCGGACGCCGAGCGAGCAATTCTCGAGGACGCGGACCCGGCGACGGCGCGGCAGAATCGCTGGATCGCGATCGCTGCCCTGCTCCAGCGCGTGAGCCGCGAGCAGCCGCTCCTCTTGTGGGTGGAGGACGCGCACTGGGTGGACGAGGCGGCGGGGGAGTTCCTGGCCTTCCTCCTGCCCTCGCTCGCCGACGACCCGGTCGGCCTCCTCGCGACCGGCAGGCCCGAGCTCGGCGGCACCTGGGTGCCGGACGACGTACGGCGGCTTCCGCTCGCCCCGCTGGACGAGGAGGATGCCCGGGCGCTCCTCGGCGACCTCTCCGCGGACCCGGCCGAGCTGGGAGTGGAGAGCTGGCGCGAGCTGATCCGACGCAGCCAGGGAAATCCCCTCTATCTCGAGCAGCTCGCGCGCTCGCTCCGGGAAGGCGGGCGGAAGGCCGGGGTCCCGGGGACGGTGCAGGGCCTCATCATGGAGCGGATCGACCGCCTGGAGGGGCCCATCCAGGTGCTGCTCCAGATGGCGGCGGTCCTGGGCACGCGGTTCTCCGCGGCGCTCCTTCGCCGGATGTACGCGCTCGAGCCCGAGCCGGTGGAATTCGACCGCGGGCTCCGCGACCTCGAGGACGGCGGATTCCTCGTCCCGGAGGACGAAGAGCGCAGCGCCTGGGCGTTCCGCCACGCGCTTTCCCAGGAAGTCGCCTACGGCGGGCTCTTGCTGCGGGTCCGGAAGGTCCTCCACGAGTCCGCGGCGCGCCTCGGCGAGGAGGTGTTCGCGGAAGGGCTGGAATCGGAGGCCCCGTTCTTCGCGCACCACTACTGGGAGGCCGGGCTCTCCCGCGACGCAGCGCCCCACCTCTGGATCGCGGGCAGGGCCGCCGCCGAGGCCTACGAGCTCCCGGCCGCCGAGGTGTTTCTCGGCAGGCTGGCCGAGGCAGGCACGGAGTCCGGTGACGAGGAATCCCTCGTTCTCCCGACCGCGGACGACCGCGCGCGGTTCCTGGAGATGTACGGCAACGTGCTGCTCCACCGGGGCAGGCTGGACGACGCCGACGTCCGGTTCGG
>DATEDS010000024.1:0-9887 GCA_035281565.1 Gemmatimonadota bacterium | reverse complement strand
GCCCGCGAGCTCGATCCCCTCTCCCTGGCGGTGATGACCCAGGCCGGGAACGTCCTCTTCTACGCCCGGCGCTACGACGAAGCCGAGCGGAGCTACCGGGCCGCGCTGGAGCTCGATTCCGAGTTCCAGGTGGCCCGCTTCAAGCTCATGGAGCTTTACCAGTCGCAGCACCGGTTCGACGATGCGCTGGCGGAGCTCCATCTGATCCGCGAAGGGTGGACGGGGATTTCCGCCGCCTCCGTGCCGGGCCTTCAGGAAGCCCTCGGCTCGGCGGGCCCGAAGGGGTACCTGGAGGCCATGCGGCGGTTCGGCGACGTGGAGGGCTGGGACGCCTTCTTCCACGCCGCCATCCTGGCCGCTCTGGGGCGGAGGGACGAGGCCTTCGCGGAGCTGGAGCGGGGCGTCGACGACGGCGACTGGTACCTGATCCGGGTGGCGGTCAGCCCGCACATGGACCCGCTCCGCGACGACCCGCGCTTCCCGGCTCTTCTGCGGAAGCTGAAGCTCGATCATGTCCAGCCGGCCCCCCTTCCCGCCGAAGAGAGGTGCGGGTGAGCCGCGGGCGATGGATCGCGCTGACCGCGGTTCTCCTGATCGCGCTCTTCGCGGTCGTGGTGGGGGGGTTCCTGTGGCCCAGACCGCAATTTCAGAGGGGGCCGTGGGCCGGCCCCGGCGAGGTTCCGGGGGACTCCGCCGGCGCGCGAATCCGAGGGGAGGCGCCCGCCGCCCCTGATGGTCCTCGTCCTCCCTGAAAACGCGGAGGGGCCCGATTTCGGGCCCCCCTCGCTTCAGGCGGGACGGCCGCTCACGTCGTGTCGTAGCACTGCAGCCGTGCGAGGCCGTTGGGACTGGCGGCCACGATGCTGCTGGAAGTGACCCCGGTGAAGGTCCCGCACAGGACCCCGTGAATGGTTACAGCGGTGGTGGGTCTCTGCTCGACCGGGAGCACGAAGTCGCAGATCAACGTCGAGGTCGTGGGGCTGTTCTGGATGCTGACCGAGTTGGTCGTGAACGCGCTGAACCCGTTCGTGAAAAGGCCGCAGCCGAATCCTCGGGTCACCGTCGTGGCGGCGGCGGTCAGCCCGCCCTGGACTCCGTTGATCCTTGCCTGTTGTGGATCCGGGGGTGTCGGTCCCACGGTGGAATCCTGGCACGCCGCGAGGGCGAGCGTCACCGCGAGCGCGCACACTCTGATCTTGCGCACGGTGTTGCCTCCGTTGCTGGGGTGATGCTCTTGTGCTCGGACGGGGACCTGGACGCGTCAGGATAGCGAGCGGGGCGCGCCGACGCAATACGGGGTACGCCCTCACAGGTTGCCTGGGAAGGACTCCGAGCCCCACCTTGCCCGCCATGTCGCGCATCCTCCGTATCGCCTGCGGTCAGGGTTTCTGGGGCGATCGTCTCGACGCGCCGGTCGAGCAGGTCCGCCGCGGCCCCATCGACGTCCTCATGCTCGACTACCTGGCCGAGGTGACGATGTCGATCCTCCAGAAGCAGCGCTCGCGTGACCCGGCCCAGGGGTACGCGCGTGACTTCGTGCCACTGCTCGAGGAGATCTTCCCCGACGTCGCGGAAAAGGGAATCCGGGTGATCTCGAACGCGGGCGGCGTGAACGTGGGGGCGTGCCGGGAAGGACTGGTCGAGGCCGCCCGAAAGGCGGGAACGGGGGGCCGTGTCCGGATCGGCACGGTGACCGGCGACGACATCCTGGACCGCCTGCCCGATCTGATCGAGCGTGGTCACCCGCTGGCCAACATGGACGACGGCCGGCCGCTCGAGGAAGTCCTGGATCGGGTCGAGAGCGCCAACGCGTACATCGGGGCGGCCCCGATCGTCGAGGCCCTCCGACGCGGGGCGAACGTGGTCGTGACCGGCCGCTCGACCGACACCGCCCTGACCTACGCGCCGATGATCCACGCCTTCGGATGGGCGGAGGACGACTGGGACCGGATCGCCCACGGGATCGTGGCCGGTCACGTCAACGAGTGCGGCGCCCAGGTCACCGGCGGGAACTGCCTGGTGGACTGGAAGACGGTCCCCGACCTGGCCGATGTCGGCTATCCGATCGTCGAGGCTACTCCGGAGGGCCCCTTCGTCCTCACCAAGCACCCGGGGACGGGAGGGCGGGTCACCCCGGCCGTCGTCAAGGAGCAGATCGTCTACGAGATGGGGAACCCCGCCGAGTACGTCACGCCGGACGGGATCGCCGACTTCACCACGATCCGTCTCGAGGAGGCCGGCCCCGACCGGGTCCGCGTGTCCGGGATCCGCGGACGGCCGCGCACGGACCGGCTCAAGGTGTCGATCGCCTACTCGGCCGGCTACAAGGCGGCCGGGACGCTGGTCTACGCCTGGCCGGAGGCCGTCGAAAAGGCCCGCGCGGCCGACCGCGTCCTGCGCGAGCGGCTGGATCGTCTTGGGCTTCGGTTCGATGAGATCCGGACCGAGTTCGTCGGCTGGAACGCCACCCACGGGCCACTCGCCGGATCGCCCCCGGACGACCTTCCCGAGGTCGAGCTCCGGGTCGCGGTCAAGTCCGCCGACCGTGCCGCCGTCGAGCGGTTCACCCGGGAAATCGCGCCCCTCGTCCTGAGCGGCCCCCCGAGCGTCACCGGCTTCGCCGGCGGCCGCCCGCGCGTCCAGGACGTCGTCGCCTACTGGCCGGCGCTGGTCGACCGCCGGGAGATCGAGCCGCACCTCGAGGTCCAGGTCGTCGAGGCTTGAGGACCGCAGCCGGAGAAACCCCCGGCGCCCTGCGCCGTATATTCCGGAACACCATGACAGTCGCCCCCGAGGAGACCGGTCGTCCGGACCGCGCCGACATCCATCCGCTGACCCTGCGGTTCGCGTCGGATGCGCTGGAGGAGCGGTTCCTCCGTCAGTGGCAGGAGCAGGCGGTGCGTCACACCCGCGCGGTCCTGCTCCTGACCATCTACCTGTACGGCGTCTATGCGCTTCTGGACTGGGCCATCTTTCCGCAGTACTTCGAGCGCTTCGCCGAGCTCCGGGCGGGAGTGTGCGCGCTCACCGGGGCCGTCTTCGCGGCGACCTACTTCCCGTGGTTCCCCCGCGCCCGGACCTGGCTCCTGTCGCTCGTCCTCGTGGTGGCCACGGCAGGCGTGCTCGCCATGCTCGCCACCGGGAGCCCGCGTGTGCAGTCGCTCTACTTTCCGGGGATCGTCCTCATCATCCTCGGCGCCCATGCCCTGTTCCGGCTGCGCTTTCCTCTGCTGGTGGCCCTCTCGGTGGGGATCCTGATCAGCTACGACCTCCAGATCCTGCTGGTCGGGACGTCCCGCGACATCCTCATGGCGGGCAACTTCGCGCTCGTGTCGGCGACCTTGATGGGACTCTTCGCGAGCTACAACCTTGAGCGCTACGCGCGGATCGGATTCTGGAAGACGGCGCTCGTCGAGGAGGAACGCGAGCGCAGCGAGCGCCTGCTTCTCAACATCCTCCCCGGTCCCATCGCCAGGCGGCTGAAGAGCGACCCAGGCCCGCTCGCCGACGCGTTCGACGAGGCGTCCATTCTCTTCGCCGACCTGGTTGGATTCACCGAGCTTTCCTCGACCATGCCCCCGGAGGAGCTCGTCCGCTTCCTGAACTCCGTGTTCACCGAGTTCGACCAGGTCGCGCGCCGGTACGGGATCGAGAAGATCAAGACGATCGGCGATGCCTACATGGCCGTTGCGGGTGTCCCCGTCGCCCAGCCCGATCACGTCGAGCGGATCGCGGAGGCGGCGCTGGCGATGCGCGGCCTCGTCGAGCGGCACGACCTGGCGGCGCCGAACGGCGAAGGACAGAAGCCGATCGCGCTCCGGTTCGGCATCGCGACCGGCCCCGTCGTTGCCGGCGTCGTCGGCGAATCGAAGTTCATCTATGACCTGTGGGGCGACACGGTCACCACCGCGAGTCGCATGGAGTCCCACGGACAGGCAGGCTGGATCCAGGTGACGGAACCCGTCTACGAGCGGCTCCATGACCGGTACGCCTTCCGCCCGCTGGGAACCGTACCCATCAAGGGCAAGGGCTCCATGCCCACCTATCTGCTGGAGGGGAGACTGGAGACTTCCGAAGCCGTGTCGTCCGATCGGCTGGCCGGAAGGAACTGAGTTTGCGGGCGGGCCCTGCCACGTCCAGATTCGGTCCGTGACCACGGTCCAGCTGCGCCGCCTCGCGCACGCCCGCTCGGGCGACAAGGGCGACACCGCGAACATCGGGGTCATCGCCTACACCCCCCCGATCTATCGCTATCTGAAGGACCACCTGACGGCCGACCGTGTCGCCGATCATTTCTCCGGCATGATCGAAGGCCCGGTGGAACGGTTCGAGCTCGACAACCTCGAGGCCCTCAACTTCCTGCTGCACGGCGCGCTGGGTGGAGGCGGCACGATGAGTCTCATGACCGACGCCCAGGGAAAGGTCTATTCGACCGCGCTCCTGCGGCTCGAGCTGGACGTGCCCGAGGACGTGTTGGCGACCCTGCCCGAAGGCACCCGATGAGGGCGCCGGTGAAGGTGGAAGTGGGCGAAGCCGATGCGGTCGCCGTCCTCACCCTCAACCGCCCCGAGAAGCGGAACGCGCTCGACCCCGGGACCATCCGGGCGTTGAAGGAGGCCCTCGACGCGGTCGAGCGGGACGAGCGCGTGCGCGTGGTCCTGCTCCAGGGTGCGGGGCGGGACTTCTGCGCCGGAGTCGACCTCGGGCACCTCGAGGCGATGCTCGACGCGTCCCGGGAAGAGCACCTCGCGGATGCCGCCGCACTGGGGGATCTCTTCGTGCAGATGCGGGGTCTGGCCCGCCCTGTCGTGGCCGCGGTTCATGGGAACGCGCTGGCCGGGGGAGCGGGGCTCGCCAACGCCTGCGACATCGTGCTGGCCTCGGATGACGCCTGGCTCGGCTATCCCGAGGTTCACATCGGCTTCGTCCCGGCGCTCGTGATGACCATGCTGATCCGTAGCGTCGGGGAGAAAACGGCGTTCGAGCTCGTGGCGACCGGCAAGCGGATCGACGCCGGTGAAGCGCATCGGATCGGGCTCGTGAACGCGGTCTTCAGCCGGCACACCTTCGCAGCCGACGCTCGCGCGTTCGCGGCCGACCTGGCGGGTCGCTCGGCCAGCTCGATCGCCTTCTCCAAGCGTCTCCTGTACGAGCTGGGCGATCTCGGCTTCGAAGAGGGGATCGCGCGCGGAGCGAGGGTCAACGCGGAAGCCCGAATGACGGAAGACTGCCGGGCCGGGGTCCGGGCCTTTCTCGAGCAGCGCGGGAAGTAAGGACGGCGGACGGCTTCCCGGGATGAGGCCCGCCTCAAGCCGTGGCGAGGGTCTCCACCGGGACTTCCCCCAGGACCCGGTTGCGTGGGTGGGCGAGGAACCCTTCCCGGAGCTCGGCGGGCAGGCTGGCGGCGAGCTTCCGCATGGCCGCCGCGGCTCGCGCCAGCGCCTCTTCCCGGAGGTGAGCCTCCCCGAGCATGCCCCAGACCTCCGCCTGGCGCTCGAAGGCCGCCCGTTCGAGGGTCACGTGCCCGAGGCGGGCGGCGGCCTCACCCGCCGCGCCCAGTTCGCGTGCCGCTTCCGGCGAGGCGGAGCGCGCGGCCTGACCGTCGGCGCGGAGATAGCCGACCCGGGCGGCGATCGGTCCCTGGGGCGAAGAACGACCCGCGGTCACTTCTCGATCCTCGAGCCCCGCCCGCGCCCGCGCCCGGCGCTCGTGGGCGAGATAGAGCTCCACCAGGTCCGAATTCTGGAGCCCTGACGCCAGCTCGGACGCCTCGGCAAAAGCGGCTGCGGAGGCCTCCCACTTCTCCTCGGCCGCCAGGCGTCGGCCCTCGGAGCCACGCACCCAATCGGCGATTTCGGTCACACCCGAGCGGGAAGCGACCTCCAGCGCCGCGTCGAGAGCCGCGACGGCAGGATCGTCGGCGAGCGCGCACGTGTACGCTTCGAAAAGGATGAGCCGGATGGCGACCCGGTTCACGGGAATGAGAACGTCGTCGCCCTGCTTGAGGCAGGTCTCGAGCATGACGAGCGTCTTGTCGATCTTCCCCAGATGCAGGGAGCACTCGGCCTGGTTCCGCAGGCTCAAGAACCGGAGGAAGGACCAGCCCATCTCCTCCGCAACGTCGTTCACGCGTTGGAAGCGCTGCAGCGCAGGCTGCCAGGCTCCGCGGTCCATGGCCAGGCTGCCCAGGTTGAGCGTGCAGCCGGCCTGCATCAGCCGGTCCCCGGCCTCCTGCGAGAACTCCAGCGCACGCTCGTAGTGCTCCTCGGCGCGGTCGTAGTCCCGCCGCAGGTTGAAGTACACGTTGCCCATGTTCATCAGGCTCTTCGCCTTCCCGAGCGCGTCCCCGATCTGGCTTCGCAGACGCAGGGCCTCCTCGTGGTGCTCGAGCGAGGCGTCGGCGTCGGCGCGGTCGTGACGGACCAGTCCCAGGCCGCTGTGCAGATCGGCCTTGAACCGATCGTCGGCATCGGAGACCAGCGACAGCCCCCTCTCCAGGAGCGACTCGGCGCGGTCGAGCTCACCGCGGTTGATGGCATTGAGCCCCTGGTACCAGAGGGACCGGACGGTCCAGTCCGGTCGATTGCAGGTTTCCCCGAGCCGCTCGAGGTTCCCGAACCACACCTCCGCATCTTCGTGGCGGCCGCGATCGAACAGGACGTAGCCGTAGGATTCGGCCATCTGCGCCCGTTCGTCCGGGTCCTCCAGGATGGACGGCTCCTCCTCCATGACCTTGGCCAGACGCTCGTAATGGAGCTCGGCCGCCATGAGCTCGTAGGCCCGGGCGGCCGCCTGGCCCGCGTTCCACAGGTGCGGCGCCGCCTCCCGGGAAAGGTCGGCTTCCCAATAGTGATGGGCGAAGAAAGGAGCCTCCGCTTCCAGTCGATCGGCGTAGAACTCCTCGCCCAGCCGCGCCGCGGATTCGTGGAGGATCTTCCGCACCCGCAGCAAGAGCCGTCCGTAGGCGACCTCCTGCATCAGCGCGTGCCGGAATCGGTACCGCTCAGCCCGGTCGCCGGCCTCGACGAAGCCGCCTTCCCCGAGGGCCCGCAGCGCCTGCTCGAAGTCGACGGGCTGGTCCTCGAGGCGGTACATGCGCGCCAGCAGGCCGGTCGGGAACTCGGGACCGAGGACCGCGGCCATCTGGAGAAGCAGCTGCATGGACGGCGACAGGCGATCGATACGGGATTGCAGCAACCCCTGGAGGGTGCCCGGAACGGTCTGCACGGCGGCCTCCATGCTCTCGCGCATGGAGCGCGCCAGCTCCTCCAGGTAGAGCGGGTTGCCCTGGCTGCGACGGAGAAGCTCCTTGCGCACGCTGGGTCGAAGACCGTCGAAGAGGTCGCCCAGGAAGGATCGGACCTCCTGGGTGTCCAGCTGGTGCAGGAGCAGCCGCTCGGCGTCGGCCGGAATCCAGGACCGCGCCGAGCCGGGTCGTCCGGTGGCGACGATCCCGATCCGGTGGCCGGCGAGCACGGGAACGAGGAAGCCCAGGAACTCGTCATCGCTCTCGGAGGCGAAATGCACGTCCTCGAAGACGAGCAGGATCGGTCGCCGTCGTGAAGTCTCCTTGAGGAGGGCCGAGATTCCGGCCCAGCGGTTCTGGCGCTCCGTCTTGGGGTCCAGGGGGCCCTCATCCCCGTCCGGCCCGGGGCCGTCGATGCCGACCGACTCGAGCAGGCCCTCGATCCCCGCCCGGTTGATCTCGGCGTCCGGACCGAGCGATTCGAAGAGGCGGTCGGCCGCGGCGCGGGGGCCTTCCGACTCCCCCTCCAGGAGCTGGCGGAAGAGTGCGCTGGCAACCGGCAACGCGCCGGGCAGGAGGATGGGAGAGAACTCGACTTCCAGCTTGAGGAGGTCCACCCGGGTGCCGGCGACCGCCTCCCGCAGGAGGCGGCTCTTCCCGGCTCCCGCCTCGGCCTCGAGGAGGAGGAGCCCGGGCTCTCCGGAGGCGATCGATTGGAAGTACGACTCGAGCGCGGCCAGCTCGGCGTCCCGTCCGACGAACGGGGTCACCACGTGGTCGAGCCCGAGGGGAGCGGGACGATAGCGGATCACGCGATGCGCCCGTAACGGCTCGGACTTCCCCTTGACGGTGAGTGGGGGGACCTCTTCGGTCTCGAAGATGGCGGCGACGCGCTCCTGGAGTGCGTGACTGATCAGGATCGAGTCGGGCTCGGCCTTCCCCTCGAGCCGTGAGGCGACATTGACCGCGTCACCCATGACCGTGTACTGGAGCCGCATCTCCGACCCCATGTGCGCGGCCACGACGTCGCCGATGTTGAGTCCGACCCGCAGGTGGATGGGGGAGCCCTGGTCCCGCCGTCGGGCGGTCACCAGGAGCATGTCGAGCGCCGCCAGCAGCGCGCGCTCGGGGTCGTCCTCGTGGGCGACCGGGGCGCCGAAAAGCGCCATGATCGCATCGCCGATGTACTTGTCGACGTAACCCTCGTAGCGGTAGACACAGTCGGCCAGCTCCCGCATCAGGCCCTGCATGATGAGGCTGACCTCCTCCGGATCGAGGCCCTCCGACATCGCCGTGTAGCCGGAGACGTCGGCGAACAGGACCACGACCTCCCGGCGCTCGCCCCGCAGCTCCTGGCGCGCGCTCTCGAACTTGGCCCTCAGACCCGGGGGCAGCGGAGGGCCGGTGGCGGCGGGCGGCTCCGGAGGCGGAGCGGCGGCGGCGACCGGAACGATCGTCCCGCACTGCGGGCAGAACTTCGCCTGCTCGGGGAGGCCGCCCCCGCACTCCATGCAGAACTTCGGGCGGGACGGGGTTGACATATTACCTACAGTATGGTATCATCATCAGTTGGAGTCAATCGCTCCACCAGTCTCACCCGCCAGGCCACGACTTACATCACGAGGAGTTTCCCCCGTATGGCTCCGAACCGGCTTCGAGGCCTCCCCCTCATCGCCCTCGGCCTGCTGTTCCTGGCAGGTTGTCAAGACACCCAGAACGCTCCTTCCGATGTCACCGGCCGGGTCGTGGATGGCGCCGCGAACCGCTGCCGGGGTGACTCGAGCGTGGCGGCGTTCAATTCCGCGAAGAATCTCTTCCCGGACAACGAGCGCCAGCGCCTGGCCGTGGACATCTGTCAGGACATCATGGATGGCAGGGTGGACGCGGACCTTGGCGCCGACCAGCTCCACGTGCTGGCGTACCAGGGATGGAAGAACGGCAATCTGGGTAGCGCCACCGCCCAGGATCTGGCCGACTTCAACGCGGCCGTCCGCGGCCTCTCCCCGGTCGCCCTGCTCGATTCCGACGAGCAACCGGAGTGGACCCTGACCAACATCGGCGACGACCAGTTTCTGGCCGTAGGGCCCACGACCGCGAGCGACATCCACTGCTTCGGGGAGATCGACACCGTCGAGCGGTGGTGCTTCCAGGTCGTCGCGGGCGGGGATTCCTATTTCTTCCTGGCGGAGGCCAAGGCCCCCACGGCGGCGGGCGACCTCGGCGCATGTCCGGGACCCTTGGCCAGCGACTGCGAAGATGATGTCGTCCACATCGACGTCAACCCCGACGAGGCCATCGACGACGACGACGACAACACCTTCGTCAACGTCTGGAGCTGCACGGACTTCGCGACCCGGCACGCGCGCTTCGGTGTCGGGCCGGATGGATTCGGGGACCCGGGTCCCCCGGTGCCGGCGGGGCTGGGGAACTGCGGCGAGTCTTCGTCGGCGCTCTCCGGGATGCAGCGGTGGGTCTGGGCGGGACTCCAGCCGCTGCGCTGGGTCGCCGGTGTCGAGGCGCTGACCGCGGGGGGTACCGGGACGACCTTTGCCCGGGGGAGCGACGTTGCCGCGGGCGAGTTCGGCTCGATCCGCGTTCGCGATATCGTTTGCCGCACCACCGCCAGGTTCGCCAGCGTCTC
>DATEDS010000023.1:0-5704 GCA_035281565.1 Gemmatimonadota bacterium | reverse complement strand
CCGCGCCCCGCCGTCGTCGACCGGCCGGGGCTCCCGCCCCACCGGCCGCGGCATGGCGGGCGCCGCGGGCGCCGTGCCCAGCGACACGCCCTGGGGCAGGAAGTCGTCCCCGAGCGGGATCCGGGTCGCCGCGGCGCGGCGCTTCTCGGCCAGTCGCTCGCGATCGACCTGGACGCTGTCCCGGATCTCGAGCAGCGACTCCGGATACGAGAGACCGGTCGACACGATCATGGCGAACGGCGGCTCGCCGACCTCCAGGCACCGGGCGATCGCGCAGGGCGCCGCCTCGCTCCAGGCCTCCTGGACGAACCGGTCGAACTGCGCCCGGCCTCCCGCCTCGATCCATTCGCGGGGCAGCCGGGCGGCCGGCAGGACGGCCTGGGCGTCGGCCCAGGTGAAGCCGTCGGGCTGCCATCCGACCCCGGTACCGGACATGGAATCGGTCCACACCGGCGCGTCCGCGGCGCACATGCCGCGATCGACCGCGATCTCCCGCCAGCCCACGAAACCGGGGGCGGTCAGCTGGGTGAGCAGCGCGGCCGGGGAGACGTCGGTCATGGCATCGCTCTCACCGGCGCCGAGGCGGAGCAGATCCACCACCCGCTCCAGCGCCTGGTCGGCCTCGAGCTCGGCGGGGATCCCCATTCCCAGCCTCGGCTGGACGAGCAGGATGCTGGTCTCGGGTGATTCGACGAGGGCGTTCAGGGCCACGAGCCCCACCGCGCGGTCGTCGGGCGTCGACTGGACCCCCGGCAGGCGGGCGATCGCCAGCCGCCCCGCGCCCGACGCGGACCGGGCGGCCATGCCGACCAGCGTGCCCAGCAGGGCACCGGAGCCTGAGCCCAGGTGGCCGATCAGGACCAGCAGGTCGTCCTCGGACCCCGCGAGCGCGCGCCCCAGACCCTCGTTCTCCAAGAGGGCCTCGGCGCCCTTCGTATAGTCGGCGGAACCGCCAGGAACCGGAAGATGATGCCGGGCGGCCTCCGGGAGGTCGGCCTTCGCCACCCGGGGATCGGTGTCGACGGCATGCGCCGGAACACCTTGCGCCGCGAAGAGCTCGGCGGCCCGCGTCCCCCAGGCGCCCAGGCCCACCACCCGGATCCGCAACCCGCTGTTCATGGTCGTTCCCGTCTCGACATCACTGGAGCGCATCGGGTCCTCCGATCGACGTGACGAGCCCGTCGTCCCCACGCGTCGTCGGCTGGGAGTCCCCTTCGGGATCGCCCGCGAAGATCGGGGGTCGGTGCTTCGGGCGTCGTGAAAAACGTCCTTCGCGTACCACCCTAAGCAAGTCTCATACCACAGTTGCGGAGCGTAGGTGCGGCGTCGGCGTGCAGCGCGAGCCCCGAAGGTACACGGAGGTCCGCGGGAGGGTCAACCGGAGGCACCCGTCCGCCACCCGGGACCTCGTTCGTGGCTGCCGGGCGCCACCATCACTCCGCCCTCCTTCCTCCCACAAAGCGCCGGACCAGGCGGGCGAGACGATTCCGCACGCGTCCCGCCACGTTGGTGACCTCGGCGTGGGAAAGCGCGCGGCGACTCATGCCGGAGGCCAGGTTGGTGAGCAGCGAGATCCCCGCCACGGGCATCCCGAGCTCCCCCGCCGCCACCACCTCACCGACCGTGGACATCCCCACCGCGTCGGCTCCGATCCGCCGCAGGAACCGGACCTCGGCGGGGGTCTCGTACGAGGGGCCGAGGACGCCGCCGTAGACCCCTTCCCGGAGCAGGATCCGCTCCGCGAGCGCGGCCGCGTGGAGACGCTCGAGGAGCTCCGGGGCGTAGATGGCCGTGAGCGTGGGGAAGAGGTTCTCGATCCGCTCGGGAGAGCGCCCGAGGAGAGGGTTCGCGAACTGGAGGTTGATGTGGCTCCGTATCGCCATCAGCGTGCCGGGCGGGCTGGTCGGATCCAGCGACCCGGCGGCATTGGTGAGGAGCAGCTCGCGCGCGCCAAGGAGATGAAGGACGCGCACCGGAAGGACGACCGAGGCCGGGTCGTACCCTTCGTAGGCGTGGAAGCGGCCCTGGGCCATTCCCACCCGGACGCCATCCAGGCGCCCGATCACGAAGTTGCCGGCGTGCCCCGGAACGGTGGCCCGCGGGAAACCGGGGATGTCCCTGTAGCAGACGACGATCGGGGCGTCCAGGTCGTCGGCGAGGAACGAAAGGCCGGACCCCAGGATGAGCCCGCGATCGATCTCGCCGGCACCGGCCGCCCGCAGCCGGTCGAGCGCCGCCTCGGCCAGCGCCCAGCGCCTTGATTTCACAGGATGGCGCCGGCCACCGTCGCGGTCATGAACGCCGCCAGCGTGCCGCCGATCATCGCCCTGAGGCCGATCCGCGACAGGTCGGTCCGGCGGTTCGGGGCGATCCCGCCGATCCCGCCGATCTGGATCGCGATCGAGCTGAAGTTGGCGAACCCGCACAGCGCGTAGGTCGCGATCACGACCGAGCGCGGATCGAGGGGCGCGCCCTGCTGAAGGCTCGAGGCGAGCTGGAGATAGGCCACGAACTCGTTCACGACCGTCTTGACGCCGAGGAGCGACCCGATCGACACGGCGTCCTTCCAGGGGACCCCCATCAGCCAGGCGAGCGGGGCCAGGACCCATCCGAGGATCAGCTCGAGGCTCAGGTCCTCGGCGCCGAGCACCCCGCCGCCCCAGCCGATCAGTCCATTGGCGAGCGCGATCAGCGCGATGAACGCCAGCAGCATGGCGCCCACGTTCAGCGCCAGCGTGAGCCCTTCACCGGCCCCGCGCGCCGCCGCGTCGATCACGTTGACGTCGGGACTCGGGATGTCCGCCTTCAGCGTTCCCCTGGTCTCCGGCTCTCCGTCCTCCGGGTACATGACCTTCGAGATCAGGATCGCCGCGGGCGCGCTCATCACGCTGGCGGCGAGCAGGTGGCCCGCGATGTCGGGGAAGTAGGCCACCAGCATGCCCACGTACGCGGCCATGACGCCCCCGGCCACCGTGGCGAACCCCCCCGTCATGACGCAGTGGAGCTCGCTCATCGTCATCCTCTCGACGAACGGCTTGATCATGAGCGGAGCCTCGGTCTGCCCGACGAAGATGTTGCCCGACGCCGACAGGGTCTCCGCGCCCGACGTTCCCAGGGTCCGCTGCATGATCCAGGCGACGCTCTTCACCACGACCTGCATGACCTTCAGGTAGTAGAGGACGGTCATGAACGACGAGAAGAAGATGATCGTGGGGAGCACGGTGAACGCGAAATACGAGCCGGCCGCGGCGTAGCGGGGCGGCAACGCGGGATCCAGGGGCGCGGTCGCCGCCGGCTCCCCGATCGGGATGCCGACCGGAATGTTGTTGTCGACCAGGTTGCCGAAGATGAAGCGCGCCCCTTCCTGGGTATAGCCGAGCAGACGGATGAAGGCGTCGTTGACGAGCGCGAAGAACTGCTCGCCCGGAGCGGTGCGCAGGATGAGGAGCGCGAACACGAACTGGAGCGCCGCTCCCCAGATGACGATCCGCGCCGGGAAGCGGCGCCGGTCGACCGACAGGACCCACGCCACGAAGACCAGAAACGCCATCCCGAGGACGGAGATCAGCCGCTCGTGCAACGGCGTGTCGATCTCCGCCCGGGCCCGGGCGACGGCATCGCCGGCCTGGGACGTCAGCGACGGTTCGGCGATGGGGGGGGCGGGTACGGTCGTATCCTGGGAGGCCGCGACCCCTGGATCGGCCGGCTCCTGACCGGCCTCTGCGTGGAGCCCGGCCACGACGAGGAGGAGACAGGCGAGCCAGACGGCGAGGAGCCCCGAGGGCGGCGGGCGAAGGCGGCGGCGCCGCTCGGCGGGGCGGGCGTCGGTCATCGGCGACCCCAATATATGTTGAGGATCGCCGGGGCGAGCCCCGCCGGGCGCTCAGGGACCGGCATTCTCGTAGTATCGGAGCCCGCCTGCGATCTCGCCGACCAGGAGATCGGGATCGCCGTCGGCGTCGAGATCGGCGAATACCGGCGCGGCGATTCCCGGCAGATCGAGCGCCGCCTCCGCCGGGCCGAACACCGCCTCGAGAGACTCCCCGCCCCCGTTCCAGAAGACGGCCGTCTGCCCCGACTCGGATCCGACCAGGAGGTCCGGGTCGCCGTCCCCGTCCAGGTCGGCGAAGGCGGGCGCGCTGCGACGGCCGGCATCGAAGGCTCCGAGCCTGTCGGTCACGAGGACGAAGACGGGCTCTCGCGGCGTGCCGTCGTTCCTCCACAGGTTGAGCTCTCCCGACGACTCCCCCGCGACCAGGTCGAGGTCGCCGTCCCCGTCCAGGTCGGCCAGGGCGGGCGAGGCATGGCTGCCGCGGGTCAGCTCGACCAGCGGCTCGGGGTCGGCCCCGAACCGCGGCGCGGTCGGCGTCCCCTGATTCCGGTAGAGCTGGACGTCGTCGTTCCACGTCCCCACGACCAGGTCCAGGTCGCCGTCGGCGTCCAGGTCGACGAGCGCGGGCGCGTAGTGGAACGCGCCATCGATCTCCAGGGGTCCGGCGAGTCGGAACTCAGGCCGGCCCTCCCTTCCGACGTTCTCGAACCGATAGATCCGCGCCGTCCGCGGATCGTTCGGATCGATCTTGTTGCCGAGCAGGAGATCCGGATCGCCGTCGCCATCCAGATCGCCGACCGCCGGGACGCTCTCGGCGCCGACGTCGATCTGGCCGATCAGACGCCGCGTCACGATCCGCCAGCCGTCGGTCTCCTGCGCGAGGAGGTAGAGGTTGTCGGCCGCGGTCGTGATCGGGTTGTACGCGCCGCCCAGGACCCCGACGATCGCGTCCAGGTCTCCATCCCGGTCCACGTCGCCGAACGTCGACGCGTTGTAGCCGCTGGTGACGAGCGGATCGCCGCGCGGAAAGGGCACGGGACGGTTCGAGAACGCGGGCGTCTCGCACGTCCCGACGTTCTCGAGGATCAGAAGACCCGGCTCGAAGAAGTCCCCCCACATGAGGTCCTTGTCGCCGTCCTCGTCGATGTCGGCGAAGACCAGCGTGTTGGCACCGTGGAGGCTGGGAGTGACCTGGGCCACGATCCGGATGCCCTCGAACTCATCGGTCACGAACCCGAAGGTGGGGGCGTCGCCGCCTCCCCACGGGGCGACCGCCTCGTACCGGGTCACGCTCCCGTCCAGCCGCCCGAGCATGAGGTCGAGCCGCCCGTCGCAGTCGAAGTCGACGACGTTGGGGATGTTCTGCCGGTCGGAGAAGATGGCGCTTCCCCCCGTGTCGCGAAGGGTATCGACGACGCCCACGAACCGGGGCTCGCCGACCGGCCCCTCGTTCTCCCACGCCTGGATCATGCTGAACCTGGCCTCGCCCAGGAGGTCGGGATCGCCGTCGTCGTCGAGGTCCGCGAAGCGGTACCACTCGCCGACCTGGAGACCCGCGAACCGGTCGGTCCGCCACACGAAACGGACCTCGGGTCCGTCGAGCCGCTCGAAGAACAGGATCCGGTCGGCCGCTTCCTGGACGAAGAGGTCCAGGTCGCCGTCGGCGTCGATGTCGACGAGCTGCGGCCGGGGGACGTTGAAGCCGCCCAGGAAGGGATGGTCGTACGGCCGGCCGGCCGAATCGGCCACCGGGAAGGCCGTCACCCGCCGCTCGAACCGCGGCAGCCGGGGGTCGGCGGTGGCCCGCCCGGGATCGCCGCCGCCGGCCGTGGCCATACACGCCGCGGCGAGGACGGCGACGCCCGCGCCCGC
>DATEDS010000022.1:0-3718 GCA_035281565.1 Gemmatimonadota bacterium | reverse complement strand
GACCACCGGTTTGGGAGGCCGTTTCGCGGTCCGGCCGGTCGGTCGGGCGAGATCGCTCCGGAACTCGATAATGGCGAAGCGAAGCCCGCACAAGAGCCGGGGCGGTATCTTGCGCCGCCCGACAGCCCGACAGCCCGATGGCCCGAGACCATGAGGATTTCATGACCCGCATCGCGGTCTTCGCATCCGGACGCGGCTCCAACCTGGAGGCGCTGTTCGAGCGGCTCCAGGACCATCCGGCGGCCGAGATCGCGCTCGTCGTCGCCGACCGCGAAGCCGAAGCGCTCGACCGGGCCCGCGATCGTGACGTCCCGGCGGCGATCGTCGAGCCGGGGAAGCCGGACCCCTTGCTGGCCCTTCTCGCGGAGCACGAGATCGACTTGATCGTCCTGGCCGGCTACCTGAGGAAGGTGCCCGGGGCGGTCGTCGAGGCGTACCGGAACCGGATCCTGAACATCCACCCGGCGCTCCTCCCGCGGTACGGGGGCGAGGGGATGTACGGCGAGCGGGTCCACCGGGCCGTCCTGGACGCAGGGGACACCGAGTCGGGCGCGACCGTCCACCTGGTGGACGAAGAGTACGACCGCGGGCCGATCGTCGCTCAGCGGAAGGTGCCGGTCGAGCCCGGGGACTCCCCGGGGAGCCTGGCCGAGCGCGTCCTCGCGGTCGAGCACGAGCTCCTGCCGAGCGTCGTCGCCGCGGCGGCCGAGGGGCGGATCCGTGTGGCGGACGGCCGGGCGTGGATCGAGGACGAGCGGCCGGTCCGTCCGCGGCGGGCGCTCTTGTCGGTATGGGACAAGCGCGGACTGGACGAGCTGGCGGGGGCCCTGGCCGGCCACGGGATCGAGCTCGTGGCGAGCGGTGGCACCGCACGGCTTATCGAGCAGACGGGCCTCTCCGTCCGCAAAGTCGAGGACGTGACCGGGGCGCCGGAGTTTCTGGAGGGCCGGGTCAAGACCCTCCATCCCGCGATCCACGGGGCCATCCTGGCGCGTCGGGACCGGGACGATGACCGGCGGGCGCTCGAGGAGCGCGGGATCGACCCGATCGACCTCGTGGTCGTGAATCTCTATCCGTTCGAAGACGCCGACGCGCTCGGGGCCTCGGACCCCGAGGCCCGGACCGAGCTGATCGACATCGGGGGCGTCGCGCTGATCCGGGCGGCGGCGAAGAACTGGCGGGACGTCGCGGTCGTGACGGATCCCGGGGACTACGAGGAGGTGCTCGAGGAGCTCGCGGTGGACGGGACGATCGGAGCGCCGACCCGGCGCCGGCTGGCCGCCCGCGCGTTCCGGCTGACCGCCTGGTACGACGCCAGGATCGCCGCCTGGCTCTCCGAGGGGGAGGAGGAGTGGCCCGACCGGTGGGCGATCGGTCTCGACCGGATCGGCGAGCTCCGCTACGGCGAGAACCCGCACCAGGCGGCCGCCATCTACCGGGATCGCGGGCCGCGCCCCGAGGACCTGACCGCGGTGGACGTCCTCCAGGGGAAGGAGCTTTCCTACAACAACTACCTGGACGCCGAGGCGGCGCGCCGCGTGGTGCGGGACCTCCGTTCGCTCGACCCGGAGTCCGCCCATTGTGTGATCGTCAAGCACACGATCCCCTGCGGAGCGGCAAGCGCAGGGACTGCGCTGGAAGCCTACCGGCTCGCCCTGGCGGCGGATCCTGTGTCGGCGTTCGGCGGCATCGTGGCGCTCGACCGTCCGGTCGACAGTGCTCTCGCCGAGCGCCTGGCTGAGCACTTCCTGGAGGTCGTCTGGGCGCCCGAATTCGATCCATCGGCGCGGGAGGTCCTGGCGAGGAAGAAGAACCTGCGGCTCCTGGAGGGACCCGTTCCCGCCGCGGATCCATCGGCTTTCGAATTGCGCCGGGTGGGGGGCGGCATCCTGGTCCAGGCCGCCAACGTCCGGGTGCTCCAGGGTGACGCCGGGTCCCTCGAGGTCGCGACGGGGACGCCCCCGACCGCCGAGCAGCGGGCGGACCTCCTGTTCGCATGGACCGTATGCCGCGCGGTCGCCTCGAACGCGATCGTGCTGGCGCGCGACCGGACGACGGTTGGCGTCGGCGGCGGGCAGACCAACCGTGTCGGCGCGGTCGAGCTCGCCATCCGGAGGGCGCGCGAGCTGGGGCACGACCCGACGGGTTCCGTGCTCGCCTCCGACGGGTTCTTCCCGTTCCCCGACGCGGTCGAGGCTGCCCGGGCGGGGGGGATCGCGGCGATCATTCAGCCGGGGGGATCGATCCGGGACGCCGAGGTCATCGAGGCCGCGGACCGCGCCGGGATCTCCATGCTCTTCACGGGGATGCGGCAGTTTCGCCATTGACCGCCACGCCGAGCGCTCCTAGGTTCGCGCACCGCATGGCCGAGAAGAAGCGCGCCTCCGAGAAGACGCGCGGCGCGGAGAGGCCCCGCAGCCGCGGCCCGGCGAAGCCGGCGACCCCGACGTTGTCCTTTTCCCGCATCAACGCGATCCTGCTCGGATCGGCGGCAGCGGCGATCGCCCTCGGCTACTTCCTTCTCGCCCGCGGGAGCATGACGCTCGCGCCTGTCTTCCTCGTCCTCGGCTACTGCGTCCTGCTGCCGATCGGGATCATCAAGAAGTAAGGGCTCAGTTTGCAAGACCTGACGGGGGAGGGGCCGCGATACCCGGCCTCGCTCGCCCGGAGCCGTTGCTGACTTAACGTTCTCTTATGTGGTCAAACGCAATCGCCTGAGGGTGCCGCAGATTGGGGAGTCCACGCGGCCTTCCCTTGGTATATACTTTGCGGAACCGGCAGCGGAATTCCCGAACCGTGGGCCCACCCGGTCGTGGCGGCTCGAGGCTCGCCCTACCCGGCGGCACTCTACCAGAAAGGTGCTTCGATGATGAAGACGCTCCTGTCAGGGTTCCTGGTCGCCCTCCTGATCGCGGCGGCTGCCCCCGCCCGGGCCCAGGTCGGTGTAGGGCGCGACGTGCCCTTCCTCGAGGTGAACGGCCACGTGGGCTCGCTCAATCTGGAGGACCGCACGGGCGGACACGAGCTCATGATGGGTGGCCGCGCGGTCGTCAGCGCCGCCAACGGCTGGGGAGTCGGCGGCAACGTCGACTTCATCAACGGCGAAGGCGTGAACTTCACGATGTACTCGGCCGAGGTCCATCTCACGATCCCGACGCACGCCATCGGCAACATGTTCCTCGCCGCCGGCGTGGGGGCGATCACCGCGAGCTTCGAGGACGAGGTCGAGGAAGGCGATTTCGACTTCGAGGAGGAGACGAACACCGTCATGCCGCTCGCGCTGGGGCTCCTCTTCCACGACACCGACCAGGCCCCGCCCTACATCGGCTACCGGGTCGAGGTGCGCGACAACATCATCTTCGAGGACGAGGACTTCGACCAGGAGACCCACAACTGGGAGCTGACGGCCGGGGTCTCGTACCTGTTCTGAGTTCCCGGTAGGGGTCGCCCGGGTTCCACCGGACCCATGAAGCGGCGCCGGCTCGAGCCGGCGCCGCTTTTTTTTCATCTGGACTTCTTCGAATCGCAGAACCGCAGTGGAACCGTCCCGCCCTCGACCCTTACCTTCATGAGCGGGTGAACCCGTTCCGCCACAAGGGGCGCATAGCTCAGCGGTTCAGAGCACCTGCCTTACAAGCAGGGGGTCCCTGGTTCGAATCCAGGTGCGCCCACCAGCTACAGGTTCGAGCACAGCATCGTAGCCCAGAACAGTGCCAAG
>DATEDS010000021.1:0-6969 GCA_035281565.1 Gemmatimonadota bacterium | reverse complement strand
GAGCGAGTGGCCGATCGGCTCGTGCACGAGCCGGTCGAGCTGCGACACGAGACGCTGGAGCATGTCCGCGGTCGGTTCCTCGTGCGGACGCTCGCCGGTCGCGATGGCGCCGCTCCGCGCCATGAGCTGGGCCCCCTCACGCGCCATCTGGCCCAGGGTCCGGAGATGCTCCCCGTTCAGCAGCCATGGGCCACGCTGGCGCATGGCCACGAGCGCGCCCGCCACGTCTCCGTGCGCGTCGCGCACGGGCACGCCCACGACGCTCTGCACTCCATTGGGGAGTCCGAGCCCCTGTCCCTGGGCGTCCGGGAACTTGAGCTCCGACCCCGTGTCGATGACGCGCCGGGCCACGGTCCGGCCGAGCTCCGATCGGTGATCGTCGTGGGAGATTCCACTTCCCAGCTCGAGGACCTGCGCGGTCCCCGGGCGGCCGGCATAGAGCCCGGCCCGATCGGCGGTCACGGCCATCCGGACCGACTTCAGGAACACGTCGAACCCCAGCCGGTCGTCCAGGTAGGCATCCACGGCATGCCGGATCCGATGCATGGTCAGGACGGTCCGGAGCTCGTTGTTGTCCCGGATGAGACGGCGCCGCTCGAGCGCGTGAAGGATCAGGTTCGGCAGGCGACCCATCTCGAACGGCTTCTTGAGGCAGTCGTAGATCCGCTCGCCCGTGACGCGCGGCTCCCGGCCGATCGCGCGATGGCGGGTCGTCAGGATGATGGCCGTGGCCGGGTCCAAACGCCGCGCCTCCTCGACGGGATCGCCTTGGGAGCCGGCGCGAAGGTGTGCGTCGCAAACCAGCACGTCCACGGGCTCGCGGCGCAGGAAGGCGACCGCCTCGGACGGATCGTCCAGGACGACGCAATCGACCGCGCAGGGCCTCAGGAGGGTCTGGACGAGCGCCAGGATGGAGCGTTCGTCGTCGACGACGAGGATTCTCGCGGCGCGGCCTGCGGGATCGGGCGGGCCGCCGTGGGGTCGCGGTCCCATCGACATGGCTTGGCGCCGCCTTGTCCTAGCAACAATCGGGCCGCCGTGTCGGGAACGCTCCGATCGTCCTCGATCGGGTCCAGATCTCCCAGCTCAGAACGCCGAACGCACCGCCCAGAGGTCCGGAAACGCGGGGTCGAAGAGAGTCCGCTTGAGGAAGGCGACCCCGCTGGAGCCCCCGGTTCCGCGGCGGGTCCCGATCGTCCGCTCGACCATCTTGACGTGCCGGTAGCGCCACTCCTGGACCCCTTCGTCGAGGTCCAGGAACCGTTCGCAGAGCGCCGCCGACTCGGGGTCCTCGCGATAGACGGCGAGGAGCGCGCGCTCGACCCCCTCGGAGGGCTCGATCCGCAGCCTCACGTCCCGCTCCAGGGCGTCGGCCGGGATCGGGTGCCCGCGGCGGGCGAGGTGACCGAGCAGCGCGTCCCAGACCGTGGGGGCGGCCAGGCGCGCCTCCAGCCGTCCACGCTCCTCGTCCGCGAAGTCCGCCACCACGCGGGCGTCCTTGATCCCGATGGCGAACTCGAGCTCCCGGAACTGGACCGACTGGGACCCGCTCGCCGTCTCCAGGCGGTCCCGGAAGCTCAGGAAGTCGAGCGGTGACATCGTCTCAAGAACGTCGGTTTGGGCGACCGCGATCTTGAGCACGGTCAGTACCCGCTTGAGCGTGTTGAGCGCCTGCGGCACGAGATCCAGCTCGAGGAGTGAACCCAACCGGTCGAGCTCGTGGATCATCTCCTTGAACCACAGCTCGTAGATCTGGTGGATGACGATGAACAGGATTTCGTCGTGCTCGTCGCTCTCCGGCCGCTGGAGCGAGAGGAGCTCGTCCAGCCGCAGGTAGCTGCCGTACGTCAGGGTCACAGGGTCAGTGACCCCGGACGAGCTCGCTGTAGCTCTTGAGGTGTCGGAGGGCGGCCGCCCGGTCGCCGGCCTGGTCGTACAGGCGGGCCAGGTTGTAGTACGCGTCGGCCATCTCCCGGTCCGACGCGATGGCGAGCTGGTAGGCGTGGATGGCGTCGTCGATCTCCCCCATGTCCTCGAGGACCACCCCCAGGTTGTAGGCCGCCGTCGGGTGGCCCGGGGCCGACTCCAGGGCCCGCTCGTACTGCCGGCGGGCCTCCTCGAGCTGGCCGTCCTCGTGCTGGAGGCGCCCGAGGTTGATCCGCGCGTCCACATGATCCGGCTCCAGCTCGAGGGCGCGCCGGTACAGCTCGCGCGCCATCCGCGGCGAGCTTCCCTCGAGACTGCACGCGAGCTCGAACCACCCCTCGGCGTCCCGCCCCGTGGCCGGGGCGGCGCCGATCAGGTGGAGAGTTTCGGTCATGTCGGGGAGCTCGAAATCGAGGAGGGTCTGGCCGGAATCGGGATTCCATCGGGCGCGGTCATCGTCGATCACCAGCTCGCCCTCCTGGACGAGGATCCGGAGGGAGCTCAGCGGGCGGTCCTCGGGAAGCCGTTCGCGAAGCGCCCGCAGGGCCGCGTTCACCCGGCGCCGGGAGACGTCGGAGCCCTCCAGCTGAAGCGCCGTCCGCATGACCAGGAGATCCCGGAAGCTGAACATGTAGGCGTTGCCGGCGCCTCGCTTCGGCACCACGATCCCGGCCCGCACGAATCCGTGAACCCGCGCCGTCGGGACGTCGAGGATGCGCGCGACCTCACGCGTGGTGTAGGTGCTCAACCCTCGCTCGCCTTGCGGGAGCCCGAGGCCTTCTTGCGCGACGTCTTCTTGGCCGGCTTGCGGGTCGGCTTGGCCTGCTTGCCCTTCTCCGCCCCGGACAGGCTGGCCCGGAGCGCCTCCATGAGGTCGATGACCTTGCCGTCCGTCTCGGGAGCGGGCGCGGCCGTAATCTCCTCCCCCTGAATCTTGCGCTCGATCTGCTCGAGCACGCGCTTGTAGACTTCGTCCTCGAATTTCTCCGGGTGGTACTCGTCGGTGGCCCCCTGCTCGACGAGCTGGACGGCCAGCTTCATCTCCTCCTTCTTCACCTTCCCGTCACCGACCGGCACCTCGTCGAAGGGCTTGACCTCGTCGGCGTAGCGGAGCTGTTCCATGAGCAGGCCGTCCTCGATCGGGCGGACCAGGACGACGTACTGCTTGCCGCGGGCGGCGTACGTGCCCAGGCCGGCACGCCCGGTCTCACGGAGCGCGGCGCTCAGGAGCCGGTAGGCGCGCTCTCCCCCCTTGTCGGGACCCAGATAGTAGGCGCGATCCAGATACAGGCGCTCGACCTGCTCGAGGGGGACGAACTCCACGATCTCGACGGCTTCGGTCGCCTGGGCGTCGAGCTTCTTGAGCTCGTCCGGGGTGAAGAGGACGTATTGATCACGGGCGAACTCGTATCCCTTGACGAGCTCGTCACGTTCCACGATGCGCTCGTGCTTGGGGCACCAGAAGCGCTGCTGTACGCGCGTCCCGCACTCCTCGTGGATCCAGTTGAAGGAGATGCTGCGGGAGCTTTCGCTCGTGGAGTAGAGCTTGACGGGGACGTTCACGAGCCCGAACGAGATCGTCGCCGTTCCCATCGCGCGGGCGGCCATCGAGACCTCCTTCTGCCTGGTCCGTCGCTGGCGGGACGCCAGTCGATCCATTCTGCCGTGACGGGAAGGGGCGCCTCAATATATGCTCTTCCCGTGGCCGAGCGCGATCCCCTCCGCCAGTACCGGGCCAAGCGCTCCCCGTCGGGCACGCCCGAGCCGGGGATGGACGCCACGCCGCCGGGCCCGGCCCGGGACGGCGCCGGCGGTGTGTTCGTGATCCACCAGCACGCGGCCACCCGCCTCCACTACGACCTGCGTCTCGAGCATGCCGGCGTGCTCCTGTCGTGGGCCGTCCCCAAGGGACCGGCCCTGGACCCCTCCGAGAAGCGGCTCGCCGTCCACGTCGAGGACCACCCCCTCGAATACGCGTCGTTCGAAGGCGTGATTCCCGAGGGCAACTACGGGGCCGGCGCGATGATCCTCTGGGACCGCGGGAGCTGGCGCCCGCTCGAGGACCCGGCCACGGGGATGGAGAAAGGCAAGCTGCTGTTCGAGCTTCGCGGTCACAAGCTGCGCGGGGTGTGGACCCTGGTGCGCCTGGCGAAGAGCGACAAGGACGAGTGGCTGCTGATCCGCGAACGTCGGTATGCCGACGGCGCGACCGGAACGATCGAGGACCTGCCTCCGGAGTCCGTCTTCTCGGGGCTGACCGTCGAGGACCTGGCCGAAGGCCGGGATCCGGCGCCCGCGCTCCGGGCCGAGATCGAGCGCGCGGGGGCTCCCCGCCGGACCGTCCGGGTGGATCAGGTCCGGATGATGCTGGCCCAGCCACGCCGCACCCCCTTCTCCCGGCCGGGGTGGGTCTTCGAGCCCAAACTGGACGGCTACCGGATGCTGGCCTCGAAGTCACCCGCCGGGGTCGTCATCCTGACTCGGAACGGCAACGACGCGACCCACGGCTTCCCCGACCTGGCCGAGGCGGTGCGTGCGCTCCCTTTCGACGAGCTCATCCTGGACGGCGAGATCGTGATCCAGGATGAGCGGGGGCTCCCGAGCTTCCAGCACCTCCAGCGCCGGGCTCTCCTCCGGCGGCGGCTCGATGTCGAGCGGGCGGCGCGGCGCCTGCCGGCCACCTTCTACGCCTTCGACCTGGTGGCCGCCCTGGGCCACGATCTGCGTCCCCTTCCCCTGTTCGAGCGGAAGCGCCTCCTCAAGCAGGTCCTGCCCCCGGTCGGGCCGCTCCGCTACGTCGACCACTTCCCCGAGCGCGGGGAGGAGCTCTACACCGGGGTCGTCGCCATGGGCCTGGAGGGGGTCGTCGGAAAGAAGGAGGACAGCCGCTACCGGGGCGGTCGGAGCGGCGACTGGATCAAGGTGCGGGCGGACCAGGTCGAGGACTTCGTGGTCGTCGGCTGGACCGACCCGGGCGGGACCCGCTCCGGCTTCGGCGCGCTCCACCTGGCCGGCTGGCGGGACGGCGAGCTGGTCTACGCCGGACGTGTCGGAACGGGCTTCAGCGGGAAGGACCTGGAAGAGATCGGCGCCCGTCTCCGGGCCACCGCGCGGAAGACCCCGCCCTGCACGGGAGCCGTTCCCAAGGGGCGGGAGCACCACTGGGTCGAGCCGCGCGAGGTGTGCGAGGTCCGTTACCTGGAGTGGACCGCGGACGGGCTCCTGAGGCAGCCGGTCTGGCTCAGGATGCGGCCCGACAAGGATCCCGAGGACTGCGAGCTCCCCCGGGACGCGCGGGTCCCGGTCTCGGACGACGACGAGGGGGAGCCTGACGAGGAGCTCTCGGAACCGGTCGGCGAGCCTCTCGCCGAGGGGTCCCCTCTCGCGCTCGTCGTCACCGGCGCCGCTCCCGAGGTCCTCCTCACCAATGCCGACAAGGTCTTCTGGCCCGGCGAGGGGATCACCAAGGGGGACCTCTTCGCCTACTACAGGACCGTCGGACCCTGGCTCCTTCCCTACCTGCGGGACCGGCCCCTCGTCCTCACCCGCTACCCGGACGGAATCGAGGGCACGTCCTTCTACCAGAAGAACACGCCGGGCCACGTGCCGGACTGGATCCGCACGGTCGGGATCTGGAGCGAGAGCTCGGAGCGGGAGATCGAGTACGTGGTCTGCGACGACCTGCCGACCCTCCTCTACCTGGTCAACCTGGGGACGATCCCGCTCCACGTCTGGGCCAGCCGGGTGGCGTCGCTGGACCGCCCCGACTGGTGCATCCTGGACCTGGACCCGAAGGAGGCGCCGTTCGAGAACGTGGTCGAAGTGGCGAGATCCATCCACCGACTCTGCAAGGACATCCAGCTACCGGCCTACGTCAAGACCAGCGGCTCGACCGGGCTCCACGTCCTGGTCCCCCTGGGCGGGCGGGTGGATTACGAGATGTCCCGCACGCTGGGGGAGCTGCTGGGACGGCTCGTGGTCGGAGAGCTTCCCGAGGTGGCGACCGTCGAGCGGGTCATCTCGGAGCGGGGCGGGAAGGTCTACGTGGACTACCTGCAGAACCGGCGCGGGCAGCTGCTCGTGGCGCCCTTCAGCGTCCGCCCGATCCCGGGCGCCCCGGTCTCGACGCCTCTTCGCTGGCGGGAGGTCCGGAGGGGGCTCGAGAGCTCCCGGCACACGATCCGGACCCTCCCGCGCCGGCTCTCCCGCCTTGGCGAGGATCCCATGCTTCCCCTGCTCGGGGACCGGCCGGATCTGGAAGCGGCGCTGACCCGCCTCCACGAGCGGCTCGTCGCGTCGGGCTGATCGTCCGTCCCGGTCGGCAGTGCCCGACCCCGAGAAGCGCGACGGGGCCCCCCTCGCGGAAGGCCCCGGTCGCAGGCCGACCCACGGGGGCAGGTCGGCTGGCTAACTCCCTCCGTTCGGGACCTCGATCAGGATTCGGGCGATCCCGATCGAGATCCGCTCTTCCACCTCCATCCTCAAGACCCCCGACACGTCGAAGTCCATCGTCGCCACACCGTTGGGGCCGGTCACGGGCGGCCTGAAGATCTTGAGGAGCCCACCGCGCTCCCCGTAGAGCCGGAACTGCGACCTCGCCTGCCAGGTGTCGTCCACGTCGATGACGGTGACCGCGGTCACCTTGACGCCGGTGGCGCTTAGCTGGCTGAAGTCGAAGACGATCGTGCCGCCGCTCACGCAATCGTCCTGCGGATCCGGATTGTCGTCCTCGAGGGTGGGGTCCTCCTGGATCACGAGGACGTTCCCCAGCGGCCGATCGTTCTGGAAGGGTCCCGCTTCGCCCCCGACGCCCACGCCTGGCCCGCCGAAGGTCTGATTCGGGGTTCCGAGATCGAGGTCGTCGCCCTGCACCCCGCGAGGCACGCTGCTGTCGAACGCGATGATGGCGTCCGCGCATAGCTCTCCCCTGGCGGCCAGGCTCACGCCGACGCCATGGGTGGTGGTGATCGTATCGCCCCCGGCGAACTCCGAGAAGTCGATCGTGAGCTCCGTGCTCGCGGGGTTGGGCCCGTTCGGGGTGGG
>DATEDS010000020.1:0-14207 GCA_035281565.1 Gemmatimonadota bacterium | reverse complement strand
GTGCACCACCCGTTCCGCTCTCGAGCCGGGGCGCTTCCGAAATCGTGGGACCGGGCGAGCGACGAAAGAAGGAGCGTCCTCGGACCGTCTCTTGCACTTTGCCCACCGCTCGGCCGGGCGGCGCCCCAGGAGGCCGTGTCGAGCGGGTCAGCCCCCGGCCAGCTCCAGGAAGCGCTCGGCGAACCTGGGGCCTTCCGCCTCGTCCTCGTGCTTGAAGAAGACGTAGGCATCGGACCATCCCTGGTCGGCGATCCGCTCGGCCCACGCGGCCAGCTCCGTTTCCCCGTAGTCGCTGCGGCGTAGCCGCACGTACCCCCAGCCCGCGGTCCCGAGCCTGGGCGCGTCGAGCCCCTCCTCGGTCTCGGCCACGCAGAGTGCCACGCCGCGCGCGGCGAGGCGGTCCAGGGTCGCGTCGTCCAGCCAGCTCGCGTGGCGGAACTCGAACGCGGCGGGAACGGTCGGGGGGAGGAGTTCCAGGAACGAGCCGAGGAGCGCGTCGTCCTTCCGCAGGTAGGGCGGGAGCTGGAACAGGACCGGCCCCATGCGGTCGGCGAGGACCGAGACCGTGCGCAGCAGGTATTCGGTCTCCTCCGAGGCGTCGGCCAGCTTCTTCTGGTGGGTGATCCTCCGGGACGCCTTGATCGAGAACCGGAACCGCGCGGGAACCTGCGCCGCCCACCCCAGCAGGAGCTTCTCGGTCGGCATCCGGTAGAACGTGTTGTTGATCTCGACCGCCGGGAGGCGGCTCGCGTAATGGGCGAGCATCTCCTTGTCGGAGAGATCCTCCGGGTAGAAGACACCCTTCCACTCCTTGTAGGCGAACCCGCTCGTACCGACCCAGAGGTTCACGGGCGGGCCGCCAGGATCCCGGCCGACCATTCGTCGGTCCGGCGGGCGAGCTCGGCGAGGACGTCGTCGTCGGTGCGGCCAGACCGCTTGGGGAGGTGGAAGCCGTGGTCGGCGCCGGCGACGAGGTGGAGGGTGGCGCGGCGCCCGAGCCGGCCGACCACCGGCTCCAGCAGGTCCAGACCGGCGAACGCGTCCCGGTCGCCCTGGAGGAAGAGCATCGGCATCTCGACGTCCTCGAGATGGTCGGCCCGGTCCGTCGACGGCTTGCCGGGTGGATGGAGGGGGAAGCCGAAGAAGACGAGCCCGCGGACCTCCCGCAGGCCGTCGATGGCCGCCGCCCGCGAGGTCATCCGGCCACCCATCGACTTGCCGCCCGCGAGGAGCGGCAGGTCGCCCGCCGGCTCCCGGGCGGCCTCGACCGCCGCCGCGACCGTCGCCCTCAGGACCGGCTCCCGGTCGGGCCGGCGCCGGCCGGCCTCGGAGTAGGGGAACTGGTACCGGAAGCTCGCGATCCCGTGCTCGGCCAGGGCCGTGGCCAGACCTTCCATGAAGGCGTGCCTCATGCCGGCACCCGCTCCGTGGGCGAGGACCAGGAGCCGGTCGGCCCCTTCGGGGCGGCGGAGGAGCGCCGAGACCGGACCGGCGGCGCCGGCCGGGAAACGGGTCTCGGTGTCCGCCGGCCGGCCGGCGATCTCTCTGGCCGTCATCTCCGGATCACTCTCCCCGGCCGGACCCGCGGTCGCGCCTCGCGACGGGGATGACGAAGCGCATGCCGCTCGTCGTTTCGTCGACGCTGCAGATCTTGTTGTCGACGAGACCCACTGCTCTTCCCTGGGGGATCAGGGCCTCCCGCCTCACGTACCCGGGTCGGCCCCGCTTGGGCGTCAGGATCCAGACGGCACCATCGGCGGTGATCCGCGAGCGGTGAGCGGCCAGCCCGGCCTTCACCCGCGAGCCGTCCGCCGGCGCGAACAGGACCAGGTTCACGGGCTCGTCGTCGGGCTCCTCCAGGAGCTCGACCGTGGACCGCTCGGCGAGGCGCGAGCGGAGATCCTCTGGCACGGGGCCCGCCAGGAGGATCCGCATGCCGTCCCTGACGCCGAGCTTGTCGAGGAGATCGCGGTCGGCGTACGACTTCTCGGCCATGCCGCGAATATAGCCCTGCATTGAGCGGGTCCCCCGCCCGGGGCTAACTTGGCGCGCGATGAGGCGCGGCCCGCTCGCTTCGAAGTTCCTGCTGGCGACCTTCCTTCCCGCCTTCGTCTCGTGCGCGGCCCGGGCCGTCGAGGAGGGGCCGGGTCTCCCGCCGGCCGGCGAGCTGACGGTCGAGGTCCGGTACCCGCCGGCGGGCAGCGCGGTCACGGCCACCGATTCGACCTTCGTGTTCGGGGCCGTCCGGGGCGTCTCCGGGGGGTCTTCCGTATCCGTGAACGGCGTGGCCGCCGAGGTCGATCCGGAAGGCGGCTGGCTGGCGTTCGTCCCGCTGGCTCCCGATTCGTTCACGTTCGTGGTCGTGGCGACGGCCGGGGACCGGCGCGCCGAGGCCCGGCGAACGGTGTGGGTGCCGCGACCCCTGTTCGCGGCCGCCGCCGACACGCTCCCCTACAAGCCCGACACCATCGAGCCCCGAGGACCGCTCGAGGTCTACGCCGGCGACACCCTCCGGGTGAGCGTCGTGGCCGCCCCGGACCTGACCGTCCGGGCCCGTCTCGGCGACGACCCGACGACCCTCGTCCCGAGGCCGGCGGGCGAGGTGAACCGGGGGCGCCAGGTGTGGGGGTCGGAGGAGCCGGTGGAAGGCGCCACGCCGGCCGTGCTGGACCGGGCGGCGGCGGCCGCCGCGGGATCCGCCGGGGGACCGTGGGTGCGCTACGCGGGAGACCTGTACGTCCGGCTGGGCGGCGAGGTCGAGGACACGCTGGCGCTCGAGATCGTGGGCGCCGGCGACAGCGCGCTCATCGTGCCGGTCGCGCCGGTCACCTACCTCGACCCGACGGTCGTGCGGGTCGCGGTCCTGGACGACGACACGCTGGGAGCGGGGGGCACCGACGGCCGGGTGGTGGCCCGGACCGGCCCCGGGCTCGGATACCAGGTCCTGCTCCCGAACGGGACGACGGTCGCCACCGCCCGGCGCGCGGGCGGCTGGCGCGAGATCGCGCTCGGACCCGGGGCCCGGGCATGGGTGCCGGTCGGCGAGGCGCGGCCGATCCGGGGTCCCGCGCCGCGCGACGTCGTGGCCGTCGTCCGGACACGGATCGTGGACGGGTGGAGCGAGGTCGTCCTGCCCCTCGGGGAGCCGCTCCCGTTCCGGGTGGAGCAGCGCCTGGACCCCCTGGGCTACACGGTCGACGTCTACGGCCTGGTGTCGAACGTCGACTGGATCGAGACCTCGATCGAGGATCCGCTGATCGAGTCCGTCCGCTGGAGCCAACCCGCGAACGGCGTCTTCCGGCTGGAGGTCGACCTGGCCGGCGACCGCGCCTGGGGGTGGCGGTCCTCTCGGCAGGGGACCCACCTCGTCATGGGTTTCCGGCACCCGCCTGCGGCCCTCGTCGACCGCCGCTTTCGCTCCCCGCTTCGCGGGCTGAAGATCGTCGTCGATCCGGGGCACTCCCCGGAGCCGGGCGCGGTCGGCCCGACCGGCCTGGTCGAGGCGGACGCCAACCTGGGGATCGCGCTCGAGCTCGCCCGGATCCTCGAGAAGCGGGGGGCCCGGGTCGTCCTGACCCGGGCCACGCCGGACTCGGGCCTGGGCCTCTACGAGAGAACGAGCCTCGCGGTCGAGTCGGACGGAGACCTGTTCGTCTCGATCCACAACAACGCCCTGCCCGACGGCGTCAACCCGTTCCATCATCACGGCACGTCGGTCCTCTGGTATCATCCCCAGAGCGAGCCGCTGGCGCGGGCGATCCAGGCCGAGCTCCTGCCGCGGACGGGGATTCCCGACCACGGCGTCTGGTACCAGAACCTGGCGGTCGCGCGAATGACCGAGATGCCGGCGGTGCTGGTCGAGGCCGCGTTCATGATGCTGCCCGCGCAGGAGGCCCGGCTCAGGACCCCGGCCTACCGCCGTGCGATCGCCGAGGGCGTGGCGGCCGGGATCGAGCGCTTCGTGAGCAGCGAAAATCCCTAACGTTCAAAGGGTTTCGCATACGATTGACTACGTTAGAAGGGAGGCGAGCATGAGGATCGGGCGCGCTCTCGCAGCGCTCGCCCTGCTGGCCCCGGCGCTCGCGGCGGCACAGACGCCGGACCGCGAACCGGGGGGTCGGGAGACCCCGCGTCGTCCGGTGGCCACCTACTCGATCGTGGCGCGGGATCCGGCGACGGGCGAGCTCGGGGTCGCCGTTCAGTCGCACTGGTTCAGCGTCGGGCCGCTGGTTCCGTGGGCGGAGGCCGGCGTGGGGGCGGTCGCGACCCAGTCGCTGGTCGAGGTCTCGTACGGTCCGCTCGGCCTCGATCTGATGCGGGCCGGACGGACCGCCCCCGAGGCCCTGGCGGGGCTCCTGGCCGCCGATCCCCATCCCGGGGTGCGCCAGGTCGCCATGATCGATGCCGAGGGGCGAGTCGCCGCCCACACCGGCGAGGACGCGATCCTCGCGGCCGGACACCAGACCGGGGAGGCGTACAGCGTGCAGGCGAACCTCATGGAGCACGCCACCGTGTGGCCGGCCATGGCGCGGGCCTTCGAGGCGACGGAGGGCGACCTGGCGGCGCGGATGCTGGCCGCGCTCGAGGCCGCCCAGGCTGAAGGCGGGGACATCCGGGGCCGGCAGTCGGCGGCGCTCCTGGTCGTGAGCGGGGAGCCGACCGGCCGTCCCTGGCAGGACCGCATCTTCGACCTCAGGATCGAGGACCACCCGGAGCCCCTGGTCGAGCTGCGGCGCCTGCTCCACCTGGCGCGCGCCTACCGCGAGATGAACGCCGGCGACGAGGCGATGACGACCAGCGACGTCGAGGCGGCCGTGGCGCACTACAACCGGGCCGCCGAGATGGTGCCCGAGAGCGCCGAGATGGTGTACTGGGCGGGGGTCTCGCTGGCGGGCGCGGGGCGGGTCGATGAGGCGCTGCCCCGCTTCGAGCGCGCGTTCGCCGCCGATCCGAGGTGGGCGGTCCTCACGCCTCGTCTGCCGCTGTCCGGCCTGCTCCCCGAAGACCCTGAAACGCTGCGGCGGATCCTGGCGGTGCCCGGGGGCGTGTCGGGAATGGAGGAGTGGCGACGTCTGGCCGCCGAGGGCCGCATGGCCGGGCCCTGAGCGCGGCGTGGAGGGGAGGTCTCCGGGATGAGCGGGAGGGGGGGCCGGTGGCTCGTCTACGGCGCCAACGGGTTCACCGGTCGGCTGATCGCGGCGGAGGCGAGGGAGCGGGGCCTGGAGCCCGTCCTGGCCGGTCGGCGGGAGGGCGCCGTCCGCGAGGTCGCCGAGCCGCTCGGGCTCGAATGGCGGACCTTCCGCCTGGACGACCCGCTCGCGCTGGCACGCGGGATCGGCGACGTGCAGGCGGTCCTGCTGGCGGCGGGCCCCTTCAGCGCGACCAGCGCTCCGGTCGTCGATGCCTGTCTGGCGGAGGGCGTCCACTACCTCGACATCACCGGCGAGATCCCCGTCTTCGAGGCGGTGTTCGCGCGGGATTCCGAGGCGAGGGAGCGCGGTGTCGCGCTCGTCCCCGGGGTCGCGTTCAACGTCGTCCCGTCGGATTGCCTGGCGGCGTCGCTGGCGGTGGCGCTCCCGGACGCCGACCGGCTCGTCCTGGCCTCTGCCCCCGCCCATGCCGGCCCGAGCGCCGGAACGGCGCGGACGATGGTCGAGATTCTGGGGCGCGGCGGGGCCATTCGCCGGGACGGCCGGATCGTCCGCGTCCCGCTGGCATGGCGCGAGGCGGAGATCCCGTTCGCCGACCGCCCCAGGCACGCGGTCAGCGTCCCCTGGGGCGACGTCTCGACGGCCGGGCGTTCGACGGGGATCCCCAACGTCGTCGTCATGATGGCGGCTCCGGGATGGACCACGGCCGCCATGCGGGCCCTCCAGCCGGGCGCCCGGCTTCTCGGTCTGGCGCCGCTGAGGCGGGTCGGCCAGCGCGCGGTGGACCGGTGGTTCGAGGGACCCGACGAGGAGGCCAGGCGGACCGGGAGGGCGCGGTGGTGGGGACGGGCGACCGCCCCCGACGGCCGGCGGGTCGAGGGAACGGCGACCACCCCCGAGGGCTATCGCTTCACCGCGGTGGCCGCGGTCGAGGGGGCCTGCCGGGTGGCGGCGGGCCCGGCGGCCCGGCGGGGGGCCCTTAGCCCGGCGCAGGCGTTCGGCGCACGGTTTCTGACCGAGCTGCCGGGATGCGACCTGCGGATGGGGGAGGTGACGGCGGCGGGCTGAGGCGGCTCCTGGAGCCGGGTGGCCGCCGGCCCTCCGGCGCCGTTATCGTGCGAGATCATGAGACCGATCACGTTTCTTGCGAGGAGGGAACGCATGCACAGAGGGTCGCGCCGGCCGTGGTGGTCGACGATGCTGGCGGTCGCGCTGTTCGCGAGCTGTCAGGGAGGTGACGGCACGGAGGAGGGCCTGGAGCCCGACACGCTGGCGGCGGAGGACACGTTGGCCGCCGCAGAAGGTCCCCTGTACGATCGCCTGGGAGGCGAGTCGGCGATCGCATCGGTGGTCGACTCCCTGGTGGCGTACGCGGCCGCCGACACGGCGCTCAACTTCACGCGCATGGGAACGGCGAACGAGTGGGAGGCGACGCCCGAGAACGTGGCGCTCCTGAAGACCCGGCTGGTCCAGTTCGTCGGCCAGGCGACGGGTGGTCCGCAGGTGTACGAGGGTCAGGACATGGCCACCGCCCATGCGGGGATGGCGATCAGTGACGAGGAGTTCGACATGCTGGGCGGACACCTGCAGCACGCCCTGGACGTGCACGACGTTCCGGCCGCGGAGCAGGAGGAGCTGATGGCGATCGTGGAGACCACCAGGAGCGCGATCGTCGCCGTGCCGGGCGAGACGCCCGCCGGCCCGTGAGCCGGGTGGCGCCGACGGACAAGGAGGGTTCATGAAGCGTGCGACATTCGGTGCCCTGGCCTGGCTGACCGTCCTCGCCGGCGCCCCCGCCGCCCACGGGCAGGCTCTCCCGGACGAAGTGACCGGGGTTCTCGAGGTCACCGAGCACGAGGCGACGCTCGACGGACGGATCCGGCTGATCCACATCCCGCCCCAGACGCGGGTCAATCTCGATCCCGTGTTCGAGGAGATGGCCGATCAGATCCGGTTCCTGGACGGCCAGCGCGTCACCGCGACCGGGGAGCTCCGCGGCGACGTCCTGTGGCGGGCCGAGGTGCGGACCGCCGAGGCCGACGACGCGCCCCCCCCGATCACCGGGCAGGGCCCGGAGCTCACCGAGATGACCGGGGTCCTCCAGGTCTCGGGTAGCGCGGCCACCCTGGACGGCGGTGTGAGGCTCATCCGGGTGCCGCCCCAGACCGGGGTCTCGCTCGGGCCGCTCCTGGCGCAGACGGCGGCCGAGGTCGCACCCCTGGCGGGGAGCAAGGTGCGCGCGACCGGCCAGCTCGAGGGCAACATCCTCTGGAGCGCGATCCTGGAGCCGCTGGACGAGGAGGCCGCGGAGGAGGTGCCAGAGGAGCTCGAGGCGGAGGCGGACCAGGGTGGAGAAGAACCCCCGCCGGAGGGCGAGGAAGAGGTTCCGGAAGGGCCGGAGGAAGTTCCTCCCGAGACGACTGAGCCGGTCGAGCCAGGCACCTGAGGGATTCGCCGCCGCGGGGCGTTCCGCGCCGTCCCGCCGACTGGCACCGCCGACCACGAGGGCGCAAACTTGGCGCCCCGTGAGCGACGCCGCGCCCGCCGCCGAAGCGACCCCAGCCGCCGAGACAGCCTGGGGAAACGTCTCCACCGACCAGGTCATGGACCGGCTCACCTCCCTCTGCAAGCGGCGCGGGTTCGTGTTCCAGTCCTCCGAGATCTACGGGGGGGTGGGCTCGACCTGGGACTACGGCCCGCTCGGCGTCGAAATGAAGCGGAACATCAAGGACTTCTGGTGGGAGACGATGGTCCGGCGGGACGACATCGAGGGGCTGGATGCCGCCATCCTCATGCACCCCAAGGTGTGGGAAGCGTCAGGGCACGTGGCCGGGTTCACCGATCCGCTCATCGACTGCCGCAACTGCAAGCATCGCTTCCGTGCCGACGAGATCGAGGCCATGAAGGAGCCGCACTGCCCGCGCTGCGGCTCGCGCGACCTGTCGGATGCGCGGCAGTTCAACCTCATGTTCAAGACCTTCATGGGTCCGGTGGAGGAGGACGCCGCGGTGGTCTACCTCCGGCCGGAGACAGCGCAGGGGATCTACGTCAACTTCCTGAACGTCCTCAACAGCTCACGCCAGAAGGTGCCGTTCGGGATCGCCCAGATCGGGAAGGCGTTCCGCAACGAGATCACCCCGGGGAACTTCATCTTCCGCACCCGCGAGTTCGAGCAGATGGAGATGCAGTTCTTCGTCAAGCCCGGCACCGACGCGGAATGGCTGGAGCGGTGGCTGGAGGAGCGCCGGGCATGGTATCGCGACCTCGGCATACGGGACGAGCGGATACGCGTCCACGAACACGGACCCCAGGAGCTGGCCCACTACGCGGCGGCGGCGTTCGACCTCCAGTACGAGTTCCCGTTCGGGTGGCAGGAGCTGGAAGGGATCCACGACCGGACCGACTTCGACCTCGCGGCGCACGAACGGATGAGCGGCAAGAAGCTCTCCTACTATGACGAGGAGACAAAAGAGCGCTTCGTGCCGTACATCATCGAGACCTCGGCCGGCGTGGACCGGACGCTCCTGACCTGTCTGGTGGACGGGTTCCGCGAGGAGGGCGCGGGAAAGGAGGCCCGGACCGTCCTGCGCCTGGCTCCGCGGATCGCCCCCATCAAGGCGGCCGTGTTCCCGCTCGTCAACCGCGACGGGATGCCCGAGATGGCGACCCGGATCCATGCGGGGCTCGCCCGCCGATGGAACGTCTTCTACGACGACGGCGGTTCGATCGGGCGTCGTTACCGTCGGCAGGACGAGGCGGGCACGCCGTTCGGGATCACCGTGGACGGTGAGTCGGTCTCCGGCGGCACGGTGACGGTCCGGGACCGGGACTCGATGGTCCAGGAGCGGGTTAACGCCGACCGCCTGATCGAGGCTCTCGCGGCCCGGCTCGACGGAACCGAGTAGCACCCGTCTTCCCGCCCCGTGAAGTGCCCATGACCCGCCGCCCAGGAGGTGGAACGAGATGACCCAGCTCGTCGAGAAGCGCTGTCAGGCCTGTACGGGCGATACCCCCGCCCTCAAGCCCAAGGAAATCTTCCGGCTCCACGAGCAGGTTCCGGACTGGCTGATCACGACCGGTCACAAGCTGGTCCGCAAGTTCATCTGCGGGGACTTCCTGAAGGCGATCGCGCTCGTGAACCGCGTGGCGGCGATCGCCGAGGAGGAGGACCACCACCCGGCGATCACGATCGACTACAAGCGCGTGACGTTCACCATCTGGACCCACGCCATCGACGATCTCTCGGAGAACGACTTCATCCTGGCCGCCAAGATCGACCAGGCCTTCGCGGAGGGGGATTACCGGTGAAGCGAGGGCGGGGCGCCGCGGTCCTCGCCGTAATCGTGGCCGGTCCTGCCCTGGCGCGGGCTCAGGGCGCGGACACGCTCGACTTCCAGGGCCGGTTCGAGGCGCTGGCGCTGAACGCCGAGGGGCTCCCGGCCGCGCAACGCCTCCATGCGCTGTTCGATCTCGGCTGGGAGAGATCGATGACCTGGTATCCCGAATTCGCCACGTACGTCGGATACGTGGAGGGAGAACACGGCGCGTGGACCGACATGTCGCTCGAAGCCATCCGGAACCGGGAGGAGCGGCTGGGCGATGCGCTCGCGGTGCTCGAGACGATTCCCCGGGACTCCCTCTCCCCGGAAGACCGGCTCAGCTACGACCTCTTCCGGCGGGATGCGGAGGAAGAGGTCGAGGGCGCCCGCTTTCCGGCCGAGCTCCTCGCGATCAACCAGCTGGGCGGGGTCCAGCAGGACGTGCCGAACCTCCTCGCCCTCATGCCCGCTCGAACGGTCGCCGAGTACGAGGACATCCTTTCGCGCCTGCACGGCATCCCGACCCTGGTCGACCAGACGATCGCGCTCCTCGAGGCCGGCCTGGCCGCCGGGGTCACACCGCCCCGCATAACCCTCCGCGACGTCCCGGGGCAGGTCGAGACCCTGCTCGTCGCGGAGCCGCTCGAGAGCCCCATGCTGCAGGCGTTCACCCGCTTCCCCGACGGCCTCTCCGAGTCCGAGCGGAAGCGGCTTCGGGAGGAGGCGGTGGCGGCTTTCGGCGAGCACGTCGTCCCCGCCTATCGAAGGCTTCACGAGTTTCTCGCCCGGACCTATGTCCCCGCGGCCCGCGAGACGATCGCGGCGACCGCGCTGCCGGACGGCGAGGCGTGGTACGCCTACAACGTGAGGCGGTCGACCACGACCGGCCTCTCGCCCCGTGAGATCCACGAGATCGGGCAGCGGGAGGTGGCCCGGATCCGGGCCGAGATGGAGGCCACGAAGGAGACGACCGGCTTCGACGGCGACCTCGCCGCCTTCAACGATTACCTCCGCACCGACCCACGGTTCTTTCACGATTCCGCGGAAGAGCTGATCGAGGGCTATCGCGACATCGCCAAGCGCGCCGACCCCGCGCTGGTGTCCCTCTTCGGGACTGTGCCACGTCTCGGCTATGGCGTGAAGGAGGTCCCGAGCTACTCGGAGAGGTCGCAGACGACCGCCTACTATCAGCCTGGATCGCCGCAAGCGGCACGACCGGGCTGGTTCTTCGCCAACACGTACGCGCTCGACACGCGGCCGATGTGGGAGATGGAGGCGCTCACGCTTCATGAGGCGGTGCCCGGCCACCACCTGCAGATCGCGATCGCCCAGGAGCTCGAGGGTCTTCCCGAATTCCGGCGACACGGTGGCACGACCGCGTTCGTCGAGGGCTGGGGCCTTTACGCCGAGAGCCTCGGCGAGGATATGGGCTTCTACCAGGACCCGTACAGCAAGTACGGGCAGCTCACCTACGAGATGTGGCGCGCGGTCCGGCTGGTGGTCGACACAGGCATGCACTCGATGGGCTGGTCGCGCGAGCAGGCGATCGAGTTCTTCAAGGTCAACTCCAGCAAGACCGAGCACGACATCACCGTCGAGATCGACCGCTACATCGTCTGGCCGGGGCAGGCTCTGGCCTACAAGATCGGCGAGCTGAAGATCAAGGAGCTGCGGGCGGAGGCCGAGCGCGAGCTGGGTGAGCGCTTCGACGTCCGCGCCTTCCACGACGCCGTGCTGGGGCAGGGAGCGTTGCCGCTCGACATCCTGGAGGCCCGGATCCGCGACTGGATCGCCGAGCGGAGCGACGCCGTCGTGACGCTCCCGCCGGGCGCCTGACTCACGCGGGCGTCGGGCGGTCCTCCGGACTCTCCTCGGGCCTGACCAGGTCGATCTCACGACGATACGATCGGGTGGTCGGGTATCCGAACTCGATCTCCGGTCGCTCCCGGAATAGCCGCAGGACCCGCCGGCTGATCTCGTCGCGACTCGTCCGGCGCTGCCGCACGTGGGTCAGGTAGCGGAGCTTCAGGTTGATGCCGCTCTCGGCGATCGACACGTAGACGATCGGCGTCGTGATGCCGGGCCGGAACGCGTACCGGTCACCGAGACGTCGAAAGCCCGATTCGACCTCCGCCTGTTGTGGGGCCGTCACCTCCCGCCCGATCTGCTCGATGAACTCCCGAGCCTGTTCCCAGTCGCTCTCGTGGGTCACCAGGAAGTCCATCTCGTCCCATACGTACGGGGCACCGCTCGAGAGCATGTAGACGGGATCGATCAGGACCTTGTAGTTGGGAACGGTGACCAGTCGGCCGCTGGACTGCTCCCCCAATCCGTCACCCCGAACCTCGACGAGCGTCAGCTTGAAGACCCCGATGTCGATCACGTCGCCGCGAGCGGATCCGATCTCGATCCGGCTGCCGAGCGCGATGCTTCGCTGGGTAATGATGTAGAACCACGCCAGGACGGAGGCCAGGTACTCGCGCAACGCGATCGCCACGCCGGCCCCGACAAAGCCGAGCAGCGTGCCCAGCTCGCGGACCCTGTCGATGAACAGGACGATGAGCACGACGAGGACCATCGTCCCGACCGCGTAGCGGACCCGCTTCCGGTATCGATGGCGGCGCTCGGCGTCGGCCACCTGGTCGCCGATCCTGCGCGCCAGCACCCGGTACGTGAAGTAGCCGACGATCACGAGGAGCAGGGCCGCGATCCAGCCCCAGGGGATGGCGGCCACCCACTGCGGGGGTGACTCGAACAGCTCGCTCACGGAAGCCGGGGTGTGGCCGGGACGCTACTCGTACGCGGGAGCGAGCAGGGGGCACACGTGGGCGCGCTCCTCGAGGAAGCGATGCTTTCTGCGCTCGACGGTGGCCAGCTCCCGCTGATAGGTATCGACGCTCTCCAGCTGGTAGTTGTTGAACCCGATCCGGTCGACGAACAGAATCTGGAAGTTGTACCGGTGGTAGGTCCAGACCTCGTAGGCGGACGAACCCGCCGGGACCGGCCGCTGGGAGATGTCGTCCGGAGGACCGATCGTGATGTAGACGCGGCCCCGATCGCTCAGGAAGCCGGGGCGGAGGGCGCTCTGCCAGTTGGCGTTGGCGACCTGGATCTTGCGGAAATATTCGGACATCCCCTCGTTGGCGGCCGTGGCCGGCACCGGGTCGCGAATCCGCCAGAAGCAGTTCCACGCCTCGATCCGGGCCTGCTCACCCTCGACATCCTCGAGGATGTCCATCTCGTTGGACGTGGCCTCGTACTTGATGAGCGACAGGGCGTCCTCCCAGTTCTCGGCGATCCAGCCGCCCGAGCCGGCGACGAGGAGGGGCGTGGAAGAGCCGCCCAGCTCGTTTCCGGCGCCGCTCCGGAGGGTGGCCTCGAGGCGATACTCGCCAAACTCCGCGCCCTCGTTCTGGATCGTTCCGACGTGCCGCAGCGAGCCGTCCGCGGCCACCGTGACCGGCCCCGACCACTGGCCGGCGGCGCTGTCGGAGGGCTGGCCGTCCTCGCCTTCGATGGGAAGGACGCGAGCCGTGAGGGTGTACGAAGCGGTCGGATCGAGGCCCGAGGCATGGATCAGGTAGTCGAAAGCGGTGGGGGCGACGGAGAAGGTGTGGGCCGCGTTCACGATGTACTCGCCCCCGCCTTCCCCCGGGCGGTACTGGCGCAGGGGAACCGGCTCGCCGAGGGCCGGGCCGGACGGCTCGGGGACCGTCACCTCCAGCTTTCCGCGGGAGGCGTCATCGGCGTTTCGGTCACGGACCGTGACCAGGACCTCGTACTCGCCGGGCAGCAGGCCCAGCTCGGTCTGGAACACGATCGTCTCGCCGGTCAGCAGGGTCTCGTCGAACGTCGCGACTTCTACGCTCTGGTCCCAACTCCGATCGGCCGGCGAATGGTCACCTTCGAAGCCCACCTGCACCGTGTAATCGGCCTGCCAGGCGCCGTCTTCGGTGCGGACGAACTGGAGGTCCGAGTTGGACAGCGAGATGCCCAGCAACGCGCGCGCCGAGTCGGACGCCACCGGGAGAACCCACAGGTCGGCCAGGAACTCGACGTCGCCTTCGGTCTTCAGGATCCCGTGATCCCGATAGAAGCGATCGTTCGAGAAGAGGTCGTCGAAAGAGAACTCCTGGGCCTGGAGCCCGCCGGCAGTGAAGGGTGTCGAGACGGATACGAAGAGCGCGAGGCGAAGCAGACGGTGACGCATGGCTGGGCTCCTGGGATGGAACATGAAGGTCGAGCTCGGGATATACAACGGCTACAAGGCTATCATCCGGATGGACGGAAGCTCATCGGCATGTAAAATACCCGCCCGATCCGGGCAGGTTGCATCCGGCTCACGAGGGACCCGAACCGTCTCGATGCCCACGATCGATCACCCAGGCCGACTCTCCGCACTTCTCCTCGTCATGCTCCTCCCGGCGGGGTGTGTCCAACACCGGCCGGTCTCCTCCTACGGTCCCCCACCCCGGGTCCAGGAGCCGACCCCGTCCTGGGAGGAGGAGCTCGCCCTGATCACCGGCGACGACCTCACCGAGCAGGAGCAGATCGACCTGCGGGCCCTGCGCCTGGCGGAATATCTGCCGCCGGCCGACGCCCGACCTCCGGAGCTGGGAGCCGGACTCGAGGAGCTTCTCGCCAACGAGAGCGAGAGCATCATCGAGGAGGAGATCGGATACGACATCCCGATCGTCCTCAACGATCGCGTCGAGTGGTGGATCGACTACTTCTCCAT
>DATEDS010000019.1:0-4798 GCA_035281565.1 Gemmatimonadota bacterium | reverse complement strand
CGGGACCTCCTCTTCGAGACGGATCCCCGCCGCGTCGTCCGGGACGTCATGACCGCCGAGGACGATATGGTCACGGCTCCGGCCGGGACGACCCTCGAGCAGGCCGAGAGGCTGATGGGGGAACACAAGATCGAGAAGCTGCCGATCGTCGACGAGGACCACCGCCTCCAGGGACTGATCACCGTGCGCGACATCCTGAAGCGAAGGCAATTCCCGCTCGCCTCCAAGGACGAGAAGGGGCGACTCCGGGTGGCGGCCGCGGTAGGAACCAGCAGGGAGACCCTCGACAGGGCCGACCAGCTCATCCAGGCGGGCGTCGACGTGCTGGTCGTCGACACCGCGCACGGCCATTCGCAGGGGGTCCTCGAAACGGTAGCGACCCTGAGGGAGCGCCACCCCGAGCTCCAGCTCGCGGCCGGCAACGTGGCCACCGCCGAAGGGACCCGCGCCTTGATCGAGCGCGGAGTCGACGCGGTCAAGGTCGGGATGGGCCCCGGATCGATCTGCACGACCCGGGTCATCGCCGGGATCGGGATGCCCCAGCTGACCGCCATCCTCGACTGCACCGAGGTCGGCCGCGAGGCCGGCGTGCCGGTCATCGCCGACGGCGGCGTCCGTTATACCGGCGACATCGTGAAGGCGCTGGCTGCCGGGGCGTCGACCGTGATGATGGGCTCGCTCTTCGCCGGCACCGAGGAGAGCCCCGGCGAGACCATGCTGCTCGAGGGACGCACGTTCAAGGTTTACCGCGGCATGGGCTCGGTGGCCGCGATGTCCGAGGGGTCGGGCGACCGGTACTTCCAGGAGCAACCGGTGGACGAGAAGAAGTTCGTGCCCGAGGGGATCGAGGGCCGGGTCCCGTACAAGGGACCGGTGAGCGAGACGATCTTCCAGATGGTGGGCGGCCTCCGGCAGGGGATGGGCTACTGCGGGGCGGCGGATCTGGCGGCCCTCGCCCGGGACACCGAGTTCGTGCGGGTCACGATGGCCGGTCTCCTCGAGGGCCATCCGCACGACGTGACGATCACCAAGGAGGCCCCGAATTACACGCGCTGAATCCCCGTGTCTCGAGGGGCCGGGGAGCCTGGAGCGACTCCGGCCCGAGGTCGAGACGTTCCTCGAGGAACTGGAGCGCGCCCAGTACGAGGCCTTGTCCGGACGGGTCGCCAGCGCGGGGGTGAGCGAGGTCTACGAGGCCCATGCCTCGCTCTTCGACCCGGCCTGCTTCCGGCTTCTCGGGCCGGCCGCTCACGGTTCGCCCGAGAGCCGCCGGAGCGCCTATCTGCGCGAGTTCCTGGCGGAGGGGATCGAGGGCGACCGGGGCCGCGACCTGACCGACGAGATCCTGGCGCTGGAGGGTTCGGCAAGCGTGCGGGTCGACGGCTCGCAGATCGAGTACCGGAGCCTTCCGGTGGAGATCCGCCGCGAGCCCGAGCGCGGCCGGCGAAGCCGGCTCGAGGAGGCTCGGCTGGCCGTGGTCGCCGACCGGCTGACGCCGCTCCTGAGGCGCTCGGTCGAGATCGCGCACGGGGTCTCCGACGAGCTCCTGGAGACCAGCTACGACCGCTACTGCGAGATCCTCTCGGGGATCGACTTCGAGGCCCTCGGACGCGAGACGGACCGCCTGCTGGCCGACACCGAGGACGTTCACGAAGACCTCCTCCGGTGGCATCTCCGACGGGTCCTGCCTGGTGTCGCCCGTGAAGACGTTCAAGGCCACGACCTGGCCCGGCTGCTGTACGGCCCCGAGCACCTGGCAGCCTTCGACGGTCGGCGGATGGTGCCACGTATCGGCGCGATGGTCGAAGCCATGGGTCTGGATCCCCAGGCCGAGGGTCGGATCGAGTACGACCTCGAGGACCGCCCCACCAAGACCCCCCGTGCCTTCTGCTCACCGATCCGCGTCCCCGACGAGATCAAGCTGGTGCTCCGGCCCTACGGTGGGCACGACGACTACGCGACATTCCTGCACGAGCTCGGCCACGCACTGCATTTCGGCTACGTGGATCGGGACCTCCCGGTAGAGTTCAGACGCCTCGGCGACAACGGCGTGACCGAGAGCCACGCCATCACCTTCGATCACCTCATGCTCGTCGGCGAGTTCCATCGGCGGATCGTGGAAACCGACGATCCCTCGGAATACCTCCGCTTCGCGGCGTTCCGGGAACTCGTCATGCTCCGGCGCTACGCGGCCAAGTTCGCCTACGAGCGATCGCTCCATCGCCAGGGTCCGGCCCCGGAGCTGGCGGACGAGTACGTCGAGCGGCTGAGCCGGGCCACCGGTGTCCGGATCCCCGCCGCGCTCTACCTGGACGACGTGGACCCTCACTTCTACTGCATTCGCTACCTGCGGGCGTGGATGCTGAGCGGCATTCTCCACGAGATCCTGCGCGAGCGCTACGACGAGGACTGGTTCGTGAACCCCCGTACGGGAGAGTTCCTCCGCGGGCTGTGGGCCAAAGGCCAGTCCGAACCCGTCGAGGCCCTGGCCGCCGACGTCGGCGTACCCCAGCTCACGTTCGCCCCCTTGCTCGGGATGGTGCATGCCCTCGTCTGACGGGCCCCGTTTCCGGAGCCGATGGGTCATGCTCCTGGCCATGCTCAGCATGGCCGTCGGGACCGGCAACATCTGGCGATTCCCGCGGATCGCCGCCACCAACGGCGGCGGATCGTTCCTGATTCCGTGGGTGATCTTCCTGATCGCCTGGTCGGTGCCGCTCCTTCTCTGCGAGTTCGCGATGGGAAAGGCGACGCGCAGGAATCCGATCGGCGCGTTCGCCGAGCTGCTCGGCCCTCGCTCCGCCTGGATGGGCGCATGGGTCGCCCTGTGCGCGACCTTGATCATGTTCTACTACGGCGTCGTGGCCGGGTGGTGCGTGCGCTACTTCGTGGCCGCCGTCTCGGGAGAGCTGCCCGGCGCCGAGCCGGGCGCTCTCTGGGAATCCTATGCCGGTTCGTGGTGGGCCGTCGTGACGCTGGTGGTCTCGCTCGCGCTCGCCATGTGGGTCGTGGCGCGCGGCATCCGCGGCATCGAGCGGTCGGTCCTGTTCATGATGCCGGTCCTGATCGGGCTGGTGGTGGTGCTGGCCGTGCGCGCGGTCACGCTCCCCGGCGCGGAGCGCGGCCTCGCCTTCCTGTTCACCCCCGACTTGTCGGCCCTCGGGAACAGTCGGATCTGGCTCGAGGCGCTGACGCAGAACGCGTGGGACACGGGCGCGGGGTGGGGCCTCGCCCTGACCTACGCCACCTACATGCGGGCCCGCGAGGACACGACGATCAACGCGTTCATCCTCGGGTTCGGCAACAACTCGGTCTCGCTGCTGGCGGGGATCATGGTTCTGTGCACGGTGTTCTCGATCCGCCCCGACGCGGCGGGCGAGATCGTGGGTGCCGGTAACACGGGCCTCACGTTCATCTGGGTGCCCCAGCTCTTCGCAGCCATGCCGGGTGGACGGCTGTTCATGGCGATGTTCTTTCTGGCGCTCTTCTTCGCCGCCCTGACGAGCCTGATCTCGATGATCGAGCTGGCGGCGCGGACCCTGATCGACCGTGGCGTGAGCCGAGGCCGTGCCCTCGCGGCGGTCGCCATTCTGGCCCTCGTCTTCGGGATCCCGAGCGCCCTGTCGACGAGCGTTCTGGACAATCAGGACGCGGTGTGGGGGGTCGGCCTCATGCTGTCGGGCCTTCTCTTCGGCGTAGCCGTCCTCCGTTACGGCGTCGACCGCTTCCGCCGCGAGCACGTGAACAGCGCGGGCAGCGACTTCACGATCGGGCGTTGGTGGAACGTGGCCATGCTCCTGGTCGTTGCCGAGGCCCTGGTCCTCCTCGTGTGGTGGTTTTCCCAGACCCTCTCCACCGAGGGCCTGGTCGCCAGCCTGGATCCCATCCGGTCGTGGAGCCTGGGAACGCTCGTCCTCCAGTGGGCGATCCTCCTGGCGGTCTGTCTCGGCTTCAACCGCTGGCTCGGACGTACCCGGCCGGCGGGCAGTCGGGCGGGGGCCGCGTGAGCGCGGCCGCGTGGGTGACGATGGCGGCCGTCTGCGGCTTCGTCTGGGGTGGGGCGCTCACGCTGGTGGCGATCGCCATGCGAAAAGAGGGGCGGAAGAGCGAGCCGGAACCGGCGACGCCCCGGGCCTGACCGCTGCGCCGGACGACCCTCCTCCTCGCCTGCGCCCTCCTCGGTCCGGTCGGGCCCGTGACCGCCCAGCCGGCCGCGCGGGGACTCGAGACCTCACTGTCGGTGGCGGTTCTCCGCACGGACTCCGATCTCGCGGCCCGCCACGAGGAGGCGTGGATCCCGGTGGTCGAAGGCCGGGTCGGATGGCAGGTGACCCCGATGGTGGCGCTGGGAGCGGGGGTGTGGCTGGGGCGGATCGACGCCGCCGCCGACACGCTCGACACGCGCCCCCTCGAGAGCCGCTTCCTCGTCGGGGCCGGGCTCGCTCTCGACCTTGCCCCCTTCGCCGACCGGGGCGGAGCGACCCAGCCCGTCCTGCGCTTCGGCCTCGAATCGATCCGGGTCGACGACCGTCTGGACCGCGGGCCGGCGTTCGTGTTCGGCGCCGGAGTCGAGCGCCGGCTTGGCTCCTCGTGGGCTCTGGGCCTGCGCGTCGAGAACCGCTTCCTGACGATCGAACGCGAGCCCGTCGAGGGGGTGGCCACGAGCCGCGACGTGGCCCTGTGGTCAGGGAGCCTGGGGCTGGCCTGGGGTCCGCGATCGTGACCGCCGGAACCTTCGCCCCCGGCGACCTGCCCACCCACCCACCGCGGCGCGGAACGACCCGCTTTCTCCTCGTCC